>CAZPXE010000026.1:0-16818 GCA_964590545.1 uncultured Rhodobacterales bacterium
ATGCACAGCAAAGAGTAGGATCAATAGCAAACCCAGCCAATACGTCGGGATCGCAGCCCCAACAGAGGCCACGGCAATAGTCATACGATCAAGCCAGCTGCCCGGGCGCCGTGTCGCAAGAACGGCTAGCGGCACCGCGATGCACATACCCAGACCAAGAGAAACCAGCGCCAAAGGAAATGAATAGCTGATTGCCGTTGCCAGATCTGGCCAGACCGGTCGACCGGTTACAGAAGAGTGCCCAAAATCGAGTGAAAAAAGAGGTACAAGCCAATTCTTGAAAGCGGTCCAAAATCCAGCGTTAAGCCCAACGTCCGCGCGTATCTCGTCAACGACGTCGCCGCTCAACAACGTGTTGAAGCGCGCCATGGCAATCGCTTGGGCCGGATCTCCCGGTGCGTTCCAAAGCAATGTAAACGTGACGATGGCGGTTCCCGCCAACACCACAAGCGCGCGCAGCAAAAGTCCCCCGATATGCCAGATCATGCGGGACGTCCTTCCATCGCACCCAAAGATATCGCGGCGTTTCGCAACGCGCGGCAATATGGCGATGTTGGCGCAGTGGCAAAGACATCCGGCGCAGCAATCTCTTCGACGCAACCGTTCCGAAGCACGGCAATTTCGTCGCAATACGCCACCGCGTAGCCCAGATCGTGGGTGACAATGAGCGAGGCAAAGCCCCGTTCTTTTTGCAGGTCCGCTATCAAACGCGCTGTGTGTTTTTGAGTGACAGCATCCAGCGCTGACAGCGGCTCATCAAATAGCACCAAAGGCGGCGCAGCCAGAAGGGCACGCAAAATGCCCGCGCGCTGAGCTTGCCCAATTGAGACTTCCGAGGGGCGGCGATCCAAGAGGTCTTCGGGCAGCTCCAAACCTTCGCACAAACGCAGAAGGTGTTCTTTTTCAATGTTCAAACCTTGCGCGCGAACTGGCTCCATTACCGAGCGTCGCAGCGACAGGACCGGATTAAAGGCTGCGCGCGGTTCCTGCATCACAAGGGCAGGACGGCACGCAAGAACGGGCGAGCCGCACCACGTGATGTTGCCAAGAGTTGGTTTAACGAGCCCAAGGATCGTCGAAATCAGGGTCGATTTCCCTGCCCCACTTTCGCCAACAACGCCGAGTGTTTTGCCTGGAGAGAGGCTTAAAGATACAGCATCCAGCGCAACGCGGGACCCGCGTTTAACTGTGATTCCTTCGACACTTAACACGGCAGATCCGCCCAATTTCGATGCGTTGACAACAGGCGCGCCGCTGCGGACTTTGGCTGGGTCAGAATGACTTGGGTTTGCGCGTCTTCCACCAGTCGGCCACCATCCATAACCAGCAAACGGTCCACCCGACGTGCGACGAGGCCCAAATCATGCGTGATGAGCAGCATTGACATGTCACGCCGCGCCAGATGGGACATCAACAGGTCCATCGTGGCCGCTGCAACGATCGGGTCGAGTGCAGAGGTCGGCTCATCGAGGACAATCAAATCAGGTGTACCAATCAGCGCCATAGCGATAACAAATCGCTGCTGCATCCCCCTGCTCCAACCCCACGGACGTTTGGACAGATCGCCCTTTTCGATCTTAAGGGTTTCGAACAATTCTGTGCGCTTGGCGTGACCGGGAGCAAGCCCCAGCGCCACTTCGGCTTCCCGCCAATGAAAGGCCATCGAGCGCAATGGATCAAGCGCCTCATCCGGGCTTTGCGGAACATGGGCCACGGCATGACCCTGCCCACGCAGGTCATCTATAAGTGCATGGCCGAGGGTAGACTTGCCGGATCCAGACGATCCGACCAGCCCAATCCTGGTCCCCGGATCAATCGCCAGGGACGTCGGGTGCAAAATAGTGCGGCCTGAGCGTGTTGCGCTCAGGCCATTTGAAATCAGCGTCATGGACAACGCTTTACTTGGTCTTACTTCGACAAAGAAGTCTCATGTGTCACCCAATATGTCTCGGTCGGATGAACCTGATATCCGGACAATTCTTTCACGCCAACATTGGTCTGGCTGACATGGAAGACCGGGATCAATGCGGCTTCGGCGGCGATGATCTGTTGCACCTCATTGTAAATTGCACGGCGCTCTTCAGCGTCAAAAACCAATCGTCCGTTCGACAGAAGCTCATCCAGTCGGGCATTGCTGAACCCGCCTGAATTCGAACCACCGTCGGACTTGAGCAAAGTTTCCAAAACGGCGCCCGGATCGCCCTGCGGTGTGGTCACCCATGCTTGCAGGAACATATCCGCGTCACCGGCTGCAATCGCATCATTGGACGCACCCCATTCTCCAACCGTGACATTCGCCTTCACGCCAAGGGCTGCGAGGAAAGCCTGTGTAAGTTCCGCTGTCGGCGCGAGTGCGGCGCGAGAAGAATACGTAACGATGTCAATCTCGAGAGGTGCGCCATCCAACATCCATGCCCCACCTTCCTTCACGGCACCCGCTTCAGCTAACAACTCTTCGGCTTTCGCCATGTCATAGGGCGCTGCAATATCGGCCGCCCAACCTTTTCCTTCTGGAAAAACAGTGCCCGCAGCAACGCCGCCGACCCCCGAAAGGGCCGCTTGAACGACGCCATTGCGATCAATCGCATAAGACACAGCCTTACGGATCAGCGGGTTAGACATCGGACCGCTTTTCGCATTTACGGTATAGAAGTAGAGGCGCGCCGTTGGGGCCGAGAACCCTTGTGCGCCTGTATTCTGAATGCGTTCGAAGTCGGTTTCCGGGTAGTTGATCACAAGATCGACTTCTCCAGCTTCAAAGGCCAGAGCGGCAGACGCCGGATCGCCCGCGACAACCACGCGCACTTCTGCGAGCGCGGGTGCGCCAAGGCGGTAATCAGGGTTCGCTTCAACACGGTAGAGCTGTTCTGGCACGGCTTCTTTGAAGATGAAGGGGCCAGTTGCGTTGATCGGGAACGCGTCGGAGGCGTTCCCCATTATGGCAATACCCGGCTCGGACAGTGTCCAAGGGAATGCCGCGTTAGGGTTGTTGGTTTCGAATACGACAACACCGTCACCGTCAGCGCTCATCCCTGCCAAATCCAATAGCTTGGCAACGCGTTTGTTGTGGCCCGGATGGGCTTCGTCGAGGATGCCTTCGATTGTACTGATCACCGCTTGCGCGCTCAGTGGGCTGCCATCGTGAAACACCACGCCGCTGCGCAGGGTCACGCGCCATGTGGTTGGGTCGACTTGATCAATGCCCTCGGCCAAGCGCGGGAACAGGTTCATGTCGTAGTCGATACCCATCAGCGTTTCGGTCACACCGGTCTGGTTCGACATCCAGCCATTATAGCTGGCGCGCGGGTCCGGCACCTCAGCCGTAGGGCCGAAGCCAACTGAGACGGTCAAGCTGTTCTCTTGCGCGAGCGCGGGAAGCGCGCAGGTGCTAAGGGCGAGTGCGGTGGCACCGGCCAAACGGGTGAATACTGACATAGCGAGGTCCTTCTAAGTTTTCGGTATCATGTTCATCGGCTGAACGACTTGCCTGTCGCGGGCCAACATTCTTGCTTCGGCGCGGGACAGCGCCGCGAGAGCCTCTTCGGCGCTGTGGCCCCGTGCGAGGGTCTTTGCCCAGATTTTGCGCGCCGATTGCGGCGACCATGGCAGCGACGCTTCAGACAGCCATTGGCGCAACGGGCTGGGCAAGCGGTCATACGCAACCATCGGATCGCAACAGCGCCGGGACCGTCGCAAGCGGGTGTCTCCGAGGTTTCGGCGCATCAGACGCCCTCGGCAGGCTCGAAGATCGGATCGAGCACCAGAACAAGCCGCGTCTCTCCGGTCCCTTCGATGGGCGGGGAACGGTGTTTCAAACCGCTTTGCGGATGATCTAGCCATTCAGAACCGCGCATAAGGAACGCATCACCGGGCGCGGTGGTGAAGATGTGCTCGGGGTCGTGACCATCGCGGCTCGTGCCATATTGCGTGCCAGTACCGCGATAGGTGCAGATCAGCCGCGCACGGATCGCGTCCATGTGAAACTTTCGGCACGCATTGGTGGTAATGACGTCGAGGCGCAGCCTGATATGTTGCGTTCCCATCAACCCCGCGAACAGACCGGCCAAGTTGACAATGTCCGTGTGCAACCAGTCCCGTTCTCGCCCAGCAGGCAACCCGGAAGTCTCGCAAAGGTTCGCAACGGTGTTCCCCACTGTTGCTGCAGGCAAAATCACCCGGCCGCGCGGAAGTCTGTCTGGATCAACCGTCTCTAACCACTCCAAAACCTCTATCGGCACATCGCGCTGCAACAAGGCTGCGGCGCAGGATGGCGCGCAAAATGCGCTTAGATGCTTTTGATCTCGCACAACGCAGACACCAGCGGGCTGAGCGAGAACGGGTTTGGCCGCGATGTTCACGCAGCGCCCTCGACCCGGCGCCAACCGGGAAATGGGTCGGGATAATCGGGCAGATTGTCCGGTCCGGTGGCAACAAGGGCTGGCACCAGACACGCATCCAACCGGGACTTGAGCGCGGGCCAGTCGATCCCTGCCCCAATGAACACAATTTCTTGCCGACGATCGCCCCACGGCTCTTCCCAGTGTTGATCAAGATAGGCGCGCGCGCTGTCATGCGTGGGGCGACGCTCTTCCGGCACGCTTGCCCACCAGGTACCAAGGGGCTGCACGCTGGACAGCGCCCCGGCCAGCGAAAACTCCGCAACCCATTCGGGCCGTGTCGCAATCCAGAAATGCCCCTTTGCGCGGATCACGCCGGGCAATTCGCCATTTAGAACTGCGAGTATCTTTTCAGGGATAAAGGGCAATCGCGCGCGATAGACAAAGCTGGCCACGCCATATTCGTCGGTCTCCGGTACGTGATCGGCGAACCCGTAAAGCTCCTTGGCCCACATCGGATGCTCATGCGCGGCTTCGAAATCAAAAAGCCCGGTGTCGAGGATCTTCTCGGCTGCCACTTCCGATTGGTTGGTCTCGATAATCTCGGCATCTGCATTCAGCGCGCGGATGATCTTGCGCGCGGCATCGACCTTTTCCGGGCCTGCATCGGCGACCTTGTTCAGGATAACAACATCGGCGAATTCGATTTGATCGGTCAGCAGGTGAACCAGCGTGCGCTCATCTTCATCCCCCATCACTTCGCCGCGGTCACGCAAGAAGTCGTGACTGGAGTAATCTTTGAGCAGGTTCACCGAATCCACCACCGTCACCATCGTATCAAGGCGCGAGATATCGGACAGGCTATCGCCAAACTCATCGCGAAAATCGAACGTCGCCGCGACTGGAAGCGGCTCGGAAATCCCGGTGCTTTCGATCAGCAGATAGTCAAAGCGTCTCTCGGCGGCGAGGCGGCGCACTTCATCGAGCAGATCATCGCGCAAAGTGCAGCAAATGCAGCCATTGGACATCTCAACCAGAGTTTCATCGGTGCGGCTGAGTTCCGTATCGGCGCGGATCAGATCGGCGTCGATATTCACCTCGGACATGTCATTTACAATGACTGCAACGCGCCGTCCTTCGCGGTTATTGAGCACGCGGTTCAGCAACGTTGTCTTGCCGGCCCCAAGAAAACCGGAAAGCACCGTGACGGGAAGGCGGTTGTCTGACATAAGGAGGCTCCATTGAAAAGAATGCAGGTCATGCAACTTGCATAGTTACAAAAAATGCGCAACGGGTAAAGTTACGTAATATGAGCCACGGTTTTTATTCATGAAACGCAACAGTCGCCTCTCGCTTGCTCTGCATACGCTAAGCCATATGGCCGGTGATCCGACCCGGCTTCAGACCTCTGCCGAGATTGCCGATCACGCTGGCACGAATCCAGTGGTCGTGCGACGTGTTCTTGGAAGGTTGCGTGAGGCGGGATTATTGGTGTCAGAAAAGGGTCATTCGGGCGGTTGGCGGCTGTCCAAGACACCGCAGGACATCTCGCTGGCAGATGTTTATGTCGCGCTCGATGAAAGCCTTGTTGCTCCATTGGATGACAGGCGGACAGGGCATGCCTGTTCCGTTGAGGATGCGCTGCATGATCGGGTGCGTTCCGTTATGCGCGAGGTCGAGGAAAGTCTGATCGCCCGTCTGGCTGAGACGACAATCGCTGAGGTGCGTGGGCACTCGGCGTAGCTGCAACAGATCGAATCGCACCTTAGCCGCCAACAGGCGCGCGCAGTCGTTTGCCTCTGGGTTGGAAACAGTATTCGCGACCATTGCGAGACCATGCCCATGGGCGAAACAAAACCGGCACGAACGCCGCGAAATCGCCCTAGTTTCGACCGTCCGTCGTCAAGGCGCGACGGCAAACTGCCGCCATGCTGC
This sequence comes from uncultured Rhodobacterales bacterium, assembly GCA_964590545.1. Classification (GTDB taxonomy): domain Bacteria; phylum Pseudomonadota; class Alphaproteobacteria; order Rhodobacterales; family Rhodobacteraceae; genus Aliishimia. The sequence continues at coordinate 6,273 of CAZPXE010000026.1, forward strand.
ACTCAAAAAACACCCCGACTGCCACTCTTCATAGCCGCCTTCCGAACACGCCCGTATCTCCGGTGCGTCATGGACGACTGTTTGAACTACTGCGCACTGATACGACCGTTGAAACCAGCGGCGAGACTCCACCCGAGCTGACACCGCGCGAGGAATTTAAACTGTCGGATGACGATATGATGGCGATCCGGGCTGCCTCGATAAAGACTTTGCAGCCGCGCGAGTTTTAGGGCTTCGAACCTAACGCGGCCCGTTAAATTAGGTTTGCCTCTACGCGCTCAACAGGTTCAGCGACGTCGCCTTCTGCACGGCATGGGCCGTTGTCGTTGCATCCAGCGACTCGCGCGCCATTCGCAGATGTTTTTCGATCGTCGCTGCACTCAGGTCCATGATGTCGGCAATGTCCTGCATCGTCTTACCATGGGCGAACCAATGCAGCGCCTCGCGCTGGCGCGATGTCAGCGGCCTGCGGGTACCGGCCATGGGCAGGCTCGCGATCCTGAGTTGCAGCAGGTTGGAGAGCATCTCAATCTCTGTGCCGACCTTTGCCCATAACTCATCCGTCTCGGGCTGATCCAACGGCTCCACCGGGCTCAGCCCAATCACCCCGTGCATCCCACGCACAGTGTCATTCAGTGAGCCCACATAGCCTGCCTTAATTCCATGCTGCGCATTGAGTTGTAGCAAGCGCAGATGTTCCGGGCGCGGCTGGCCGGTGAAACTGCGCGCCGCCTCCGCCCAGCTCGCAAAGCCCCTGTTATTCGCGGCCCAATTATAAGACGGAGAATAAATGTACAGATCTTCTCCTAAATACACATCCGCATAGCTTTGTGGGCCGCGTTGCTGGATCAGTGCATCACGAATATCGCCCAGCTTACCTGCCTCGGTCGGAATGCGTGTTCCGCCATAGAGCAGCTTGTCAAAACCCAGATTGGTCAGCGCGTCCGCATAAGTCGACCACACCTCATGGGTGGATTGCGCGCTGATCATCGAATTGATGACAGGTTGCAGGGCGGCGGAGGCGGTGTCGCGTGTCATTCCCGATAGGTAATGCAGATTGCGGAGAAAACCTAGGTGAGCGCTGCGTCACTGTTAACCGCGGAACTTGGTCGCCACGACGAACTTCTCGGAACTGTCGGAGCGGGAGGCGGGTGGTTTCACATGGGCTATCTTCTCGAACCGCTGCTTGAGCACCTTTTGCAGACCAGCTTCGGCGCCGCCCGCAAGCACTTTGGCGACAAACGTGCCCCCCTCTTCCAGCACGTCGAAGGCGAAATAGGCGGCAGCTTCGCACAGCGCCATGATACGCAGGTGGTCGGTTTGTTTGTGGCCCGAGGACGACGCGGCCATGTCCGACATGACCACATCGGCGCGCCCACCGAGCCACTCTTTCACCTTCTCGTCAGCGTCATCTTCCAGAAAATCCAACTGGTGAATTTCGGCGCCCGCAATCGGCTCGACCTCTTGCAAATCAATGCCAAGAATGGTGCCGACCGCTTTGCTCGTCCGCGTGCCAAGCGCGTTGATGCGCGGCACCGCGACTTGTATCCAGCCGCCCGGAGCGCAGCCAAGGTCCACGACCCGCGCGCCCGGTACAAGGAAGCGGAACTTATCGTCTAGCTCTAGAATTTTATAGGCCGCGCGCCCGCGATACCCGTCTGCCTGTGCGCGTTTGACATAAGGGTCATTCAACTGCCGCTCCAGCCAACGCGTGGAGGACAGCTTACGCCCGCGTGCGGTCTTGACCTTCACCTTCAGGTCCCGCTGCCCGCGCCCGGATGTTGCTTTTCCACCGCCCTTTGCCATCGCCCGCAGCCTTCTTTGGTTTCCTTGTGCCCCAGATATTCCGGGGCAGACGCGCCGCACGCAGCGGGGGCAGAGCCCCTGCCCCGTCTGATATTAGAACGGACCGTCTTCCAACACGCCGTTGGCGGACATTTGCGCGTAAAGCAACCCCTCGCGCAGCCCCCGATCCGCGACGGAGAGCCGATCTGTGGGCCAAAGCCGCATGAGCGCTTGCAAAATCGCTGATCCAGACATGATCAATGCTTGCCGGTCCTGCCCAATCCGCGGGTCCGCGCGGCGACCTGTGGGGCCAAGATGCAAGTATGAGCGGATCACCTTATCAATCTGCTTTGACGTCATGCGCAGCCCGTCCACCTTCGTCCGATCATACCGACGCAGGCCCAGATGAGATGCCGCCACGGTTGTAACTGTGCCCGAAGTGCCGACAATCTGAAACCGATCATGGGCCTGCAGATCGCGGTATGGCGCAAAATCGCTCAGGTTTTCCTCAAAGTACCAGCTCATCAACGCAAAGCGGGCTGCATCATCTTCGACATCACTAAACTGGTCGCGCAACGTCGCCACGCCCAGCGGAACAGAAATCCAATCTACCACTTTGGCATTTGGGAACGGCGTGTCGCCATTGGCGAAGCCTGAGTGCAAACGCATGATCGCGCTAGAGCGATCGCGCTTGGCGACGGAAGACAGATCGATCCACACCAGTTCCGTCGAGCCGCCGCCAATGTCCACAACCAATAGCTGCTCTGTGCGGGTCGACACCAACGGCGCGCAGGAGACGACAGCAAGGCGCGCCTCTTCCTCCGGCTCGATGATTTCAAGCCGAAGGCCAATCTCGCTGGTTATACGGTTCACGAAAGCTTCGGCATTGGCCGCGCGGCGGCAGGCTTCGGTCGCCACAAGGCGCATATGTTTGACTTTGTGCTTCTTCAGCTTCTGCTGGCAAATCCGCAGCGCCTGCGCGGTGCGCGCCATGGAACTGCGCGAAAGACGGCCCGTTTTCTCAAGCCCAGCCCCAAGTTGCACAGATTTAGAGAAGCTGTCCACAACGTGGAAGCCACTGCCCTTTGGCTGCGCAATCAACATGCGGCAGCTATTTGTGCCCAGATCAAGCGCAGCATATAGCTCCGACGGATCGGGGGCCTTGGGCGCAGGGGTTTCGACCGCTTTGGGAAACGCACCCGCACCTTTGGGATGCCTGGGCGCCATAGGCGCGCCCTCCTCATATCGTGTTAACGTTAATGGTAGTCATAGTTTCAATTTCTCGCAAGAGGGGGTGGCGTCGCGGAGCGCGCGCCATATGTCGAAAATCGTCCGCGTTTTGCGAACGCTCTCAACTAAGCACAAGGAAAGAAGAGGAATCACATCCATGCCTGACGTCACATTGGTTTTCTGGCGCGATATCCCGGCCCAAGTCATCGTCGGCAAAGGGCGTCGCGGGGCCAAAAAGCAGCTTGAAGAGCGCTTCGAGCAGGCGATTGACCGCGCGGCCATGAAGGTGAATGCCAAGGATGCTGACGCGTATCTGGCCGAGTGGCGCAAGGCACCACCCTACCCTGTTGATGGCGATCCCGCCGAGATTGTCGTAGCTGAGGCCGCCCGGTTAGAGGCCGAGTATGACAATGAGCGTCTCAAAGTTCTGATCGCCAATGATGGCTGGGCCGACGCGCCTAGCCCCACCTGAAACCATTGATGGAGTTTGCCCGAATGGTCCTGTCCATGTTCAAAAAAGCCGACCCTGCCGCGCAAGTGCGGGTCACGCCAGAGGTCGAGGCCTTCCTCAAGGGCTATTCCATCGAGGTCATGCCGCGTACGGCCGAAAAGGTCGAGAATTTCCGCGACCTGCTGCCAGAGGGCACGCGCGTTTACATCGCGCATATTGAGGGCACACCGATTGAGGATATGGTCCGCACCGCTGCGCGCCTGAACGCCGATGGGTTTCCCGTCATGCCCCATTTCCCGGCGCGGATCATCAAGGATGAAGCAACGCTCGGCGATTGGATTGCGCGCTATCAGGGCGAGGCGGACGTCAAGCAAGCCCTGCTGCTGGCAGGTGGTGTGACCAAGCCTCATGGCGATTTCGACAGTTCCATGCAGATTTTGGAAACCGGTGCCTTCGACAAGGCAGGCTTCACCAATCTGCATGTCGCCGGGCACCCCGAAGGCAATAAGGATATCGACCCCACCGGCGGAACCGCCAATGTCGATGCCGCACTGACATGGAAACAGCAGTTTTCGGAACGCACCGACGCGCAGATGGCCATCGCCACGCAATTCGCGTTCGAGGCTGGGCCCATCATCGAATGGGCCGACAGCCTGAAAGCCGCGGGCATCGATCTGCCGATCCATATCGGTATCGCCGGGCCGGCCAAGCTACAAACCCTCATTAAGTTCTCGATTGCCTGTGGTGTTGGACCCTCACTGCGGGTACTACAGCGCCGCGCCAAGGATGTGAGCAAGCTGCTCCTGCCCTTCGAGCCAAATGATGTGATCGCCGATCTGGCCGCCCACAAGGCCGCGAACCCGGATTTCAACATCACCAATGTTCATTTCTTCCCACTCGGGGGGATCAAGACCAATGCGAACTGGGCGATCACCCACGGCGGTGCCGCCTCAGTTCCAGCCAACGCCGGATCGGACGACGCTGAATGACCCAAACGATTGTCGAAAGCAAAACCAAGACCACCATTATCGGCTTTGACCAGCCGTTCTGCGTCATTGGGGAGCGGATCAACCCCACGGGCCGCAAGAAACTGGCGGCCGAGCTTGAGGCCGGTGATTTTTCGACCGTTGAGCGGGATGCGATTGCGCAAGTCGCCGCGGGGGCAACCGTGCTCGATATCAATGCAGGCGTTGTCTACAACTCCAACCCTGATCCCAACGAGACCGAACCACCGCTGATGCGTAAAGTGATTGAACTGGTGCAAGGTTTGGTCGACGTTCCGCTTTGTATCGACAGTTCCGTGCCGGGCGCACTGGAAGCCGGACTGGAAGTTTGCGAGGGCCGTCCGCTTCTGAACTCGGTGACTGGCGAAGAAGAACGGCTGGAGCAAATTCTTCCCCTTGTCAAAAAGTACAACGTGCCAGTCGTTGCAATTTCCAACGATGATACCGGGATCTCCGAAGATCCCGATGTGCGCTTTGCCGTGGCCAAGAAGATTGTCGAACGCGCCGCCGATTTCGGCATTCCGGCTCATGATATCGTGGTCGATCCGCTGGTGATGCCCATCGGCGCAATGGGAACAGCTGGCCTACAGGTGTTTACGTTGGTACGGCGATTGCGCGAAGAGTTGGGCGTCAACACGACATGCGGCGCGTCCAACATTTCTTTTGGGTTGCCCAACCGCCACGGGATCAACAACGCATTCCTGCCGATGGCGATGGGCGCCGGGATGACGTCGGCTATCATGAACCCAATTGCATTGCCCGTACCCGCGTCGAAAATTGCGGAGAAACGCACAGCAGTTGAGGCCGCTGGCATTGTCTTGCCGGCGGATATGGACGACGAAGCCTTCGTGAGCATGTTTGGCATGGGATCGACCAAGCCACGTGCCGGAAAAGAAATGGAAGCGATCCGTGCTGCCAATTTCCTGACCAATAATGACGCGCATGGTGCGGAATGGATCAGATTCAACAAAGCCACAACTGGCGCCGGCGGGGAAAGCCGGGGGCGCCGTGGCCGTGAAGGTGGGCGTCGACGCCGCGCCTAATCGCAGGCAATTACTAAACCAAAGCCCGGCTCCGCGCGAGCCGGGCTTTTTTTGTGTCAAAAATCCAGTGGGGCGTAACGGTCCATTAAGAAGCATGACGCTACACCAAGCACAGGACGGAATCGCGAAATGAGGTTGTGACATGTCGCTTTGGGACCCTGAAAGATCGGGACGACGCATATGAGCGAAGCAATTAAGTTGCCCGCCCGCCTTGATATGCCAGCTGCAACGAAGCTGGCGGAGGCACTGCGAGAAGTATCCGGTCCTGTGGCCGTTGATGCAACTGAAGTCTCTCATATGGGGGCTTTGGGTCTGCAAGTGCTGGTCTCAGTTTCCCGCGAAGTCAAAGAACGCGGCGACACATTCGAAATTCTCGGAAGTTCCGACAAGGTCCTTGAACAGATGAAAATCATGGGCACAGCGCCGGAACAACTCATGGAAGGCAAGATATGACACTGGAAATTCTGGCCGTAGATGACAGCCGCACCATGCGCAACATGATCCGAATGGCCCTGAACACAGGTGATTTCGAGGTTCAAACTGCGGATGATGGCGTACACGGTCTCGAAGTGCTTGATGGTATGGCGCCGGATGCAATCATTACTGACATCAATATGCCACGTATGGATGGGTTCGGATTTATTGATGCCGTCCGGGCGCAAGACAAACACCGGGCAACCCCCATTCTGGTCTTGACCACGGAAAGCGCGCCAGAGCTCAAGATGCGCGCACGCAATGCTGGCGCGACAGGTTGGATCGTAAAACCATTTGACCCCAACAAACTCATCAAAGCTCTCCAAATGGTCGCTGGATAAGGGGATCACGAAATGAGTGAAGATATGGACCCAATGGCCGAAATCAGGGCCTCGTTCTTCATTGAATGTGAAGAACTGCTTGAAGCCTTGCAAGACGGTCTTCAGTCAATGGACGAAGGCGAAAACGATACTGAAACCATTAATGTCGTTTTCCGCGCAGTCCACTCCATCAAAGGAGGGGCTGGAGCCTTCGGTCTCGAACCCCTGGTGCGATTTGCGCATCGGTACGAAACAGCTCTTGATGAAGTGCGCGGAGATCGCCTAACGGCAGACGACGCGGCAATGAAGCTCTTTTTCGCAGCTGCTGACCACTTGTCAGACCTGGTTCGCGTTAGCCGCGACGATGAAGAAGTTCCAAGTGATCGATCCGCAGAGCTATTGGTTGAGTTGGACGCTTTAATCGGTGCCGAGCCAGAATCTGAGGTCGAAGAAGAGATCCAGTTCCAACCAACGGGCCTGGCATTGAACCTGGACTTGGGCGGAGGTGCCCCGGGGCTTCCCGATATTGGCTTACCCATTGAACCTTCACCGGCAGAAGATGTTAGCGGCGGATCAGATTATACTTTTAAGGTTGTATTCAAGCCATTTGCAGAACTGTTTGAAACCGGCAACGAACCTTTCCACTTGCTGCGAGGTCTTCAGGAACTTGGCGATTGTTCGGTCGAACTTGTGTTCGACGATTTGCCATCGATCCAAAAACTGGACGCTGAAAAGCCACACATGCAGTGGACAGTTTTGATCAAAACCGAAGCTGACGTCGCAGAAATTCAATCGGTTTTCGAATTTGTGGAGGGATTGTGTACACTTGAAGTATCCCCGGCTTCGCAAGTAGCTGCTTCACCTTCTTCAAATGCACCCGATTTGCCGCCTCTACCGCCAACCATGCCGGACGATCCAGAAGAGGAAGCTGCAGAACCAGAAGCTGCAGCACCAGAATCTGTAGCATCTGATCCAGTGTCCGAACCAGAGCCAGCCCAGGAAATGAAAAAAGAAGACGAGACTAAAACAGCAAGTAAGCCAGCGCCTCCGAAAACTTCAACTCCAGCCGCCAAATCGGAGAGCGCATCAAAAGGCGGCTCTAGCCAAGCGGCAAAGTCAGTTGTTCGTGTTGACCTGGATCGCATTGAAAGGCTTGTGAATTTGGTCGGTGAACTTGTGATCAATCAAGCAATGCTGTCGCAAAGCCTCGAACAATCGGGCTTATCCACACATTCCGATGCAATGAATGGGCTGGAGGAATTCCAGCGCCTCACCCGCGATATTCAAGACAGTGTTATGATGATCCGCGCGCAACCAGTCAAATCGTTGTTCCAGCGTATGTCGCGTATCGTGCGGGAGGCATCTGCGGCCGTTAAGAAAGACGTAAGGCTCATTGCTGAAGGCGAAGGCACCGAAGTCGACAAAACGGTGATTGAACGACTGGCTGATCCACTTACTCACATGATCAGAAACGCCGTAGACCACGGTCTTGAAACAACGGAAGATCGTTTGGCCGCTGGAAAACCTCAACAAGGCAACGTCAGGCTTAGCGCCTCACATAAATCTGGTCGTGTCGTAATAGAAATCTCTGACGATGGTGGCGGCATCAATAGAGAGCGCGTTCTGGCAATTGCAATCGAAAAAGGGCTTGTGCCAGAAGAAGCCAACTTGACTGATGGTGAGATTGACAACCTTTTGTTCCTACCGGGATTTTCAACCGCGAAAACAGTATCTGATTTGTCAGGGCGGGGAGTTGGAATGGATGTCGTCAAAACGGCGATACAGTCCCTCGGCGGGCGCATAAGTATTACCTCGGAAACGGGTGTCGGCACAACATTTAGCATTTCTCTTCCACTGACCCTAGCTGTGCTTGACGGCATGGTGGTTCAAGTCGCAGGAGAAACACTCGTGGTACCACTTAACCTCGTCATGGAAACACTGACGTTAAGCGACTTGTATCTAGATGAAATCAGGCCTGGCGTGACTGCAATACGAGTGCGGGGCGATTTCGTCCCACTCTTCGACTTGGGGGTCGAACTCGGCTATCGCGAACCTTTGGACGATCCGAGCAACGGTGTGGTACTCCTAATCGCACAAGAAGACGGGCTAAAATCTGCCCTGCTGATAGACGATATACGCGATCAACGCCAAGTTGTAATCAAAGGGCTGGATGACAGTTTCTATAGAGCTCCCGGCATTGCGGCAGCAACCATCCTCGGAGATGGCCAAATTGCCCTAATTCTGGACCCGACAGATATCATAAACCAAGCTAGCTTATCATCGGGTTTCAAAGAGCAGTCAGTAAATTCAGGAGCAGTCGCATGACGGAACAGGACAACAGCAGCAGTGAATTATTGACTTTCAAACTGAGTCAACAAGAATATGCATTGGATATTATGTCGGTACGCGAAATTCGCGGCTGGACGAAGACAACACCGATGCCTCATGCTCCAGCGTTTATGCGCGGTGTGATCAACCTTCGGGGAACAGTTTTACCTGTCATGGATCTCGCAGCTCGATTGGGTTTACCTCCAATTGAAACAACAGAGCGCAACGTAATAATTGTCGTCAAATACAATGACGGTATGACGGGCCTTCTTGTTGATGCAGTGTCGGACATCATCGCATTGTCGGAAGAAGATATGCAATCACCCCCTGAGGTTGGAAGTGAATCTGGCGCCAGTACAATTCGTTCCCTAAGCTTGATCGAAGATCGTATGATCCGAGTGCTGGAGTTGGAAAATGTCATTGCGAAATCAGAGATGGCTGCAGCCTGAGTAACCAAGGTTAATGGAATTTCCAAATGACTGACGAAGGTTTTTCTGCACTGTCAAAGCTCGCTTACATTGAAGCTGGTTTGGTTCTTGCACCATCAAAATCTGCGATGATTCAATCACGGCTTCGACATAGGTTGAAAACGCTGAATCTCTCCAACCTCACAGAATATTGCAACTTTGTTCAAAGCTCCGAAGGGGAAAACGAAAAACCTTTCATGATCTCCGCCTTGACTACGAATGTGTCGAGCTTCTTTCGAGAGCCTCACCACTTTGATATCATCGGTCCCGGTTTTACAGACCTGCTGGAAAAGAAGGTCAAATCCGGAGAAAAAGTGAGAATCTGGTCAGCGGGGTGCTCAAACGGGCAAGAACCATACTCATTAGCTATTCACATTCTACAAACAAGGCCAAGTTTGGCGACACAGAACCTCAGGATCCTTGCGACAGACATAGACTGCACTGTGTTGGACTTTGCCAAACGCGGGACTTATGAGTATCAAGATATCGAGGGAGTTTCTGAGCACATTGTCTCCAACTATTTTGAAAAAGATACGCGTGCGGAGAAATGCTTGACATACCGCGTTACTGAACAAGTACGTGAAATGGTGAGCTTCAAAAAGCTTAACTTGATGCATGAATGGCCAATGTTGAAAAAGTACGACCTGATTTTCTGCAGGAATGTGGTTATCTATTTCGACTCTAAAACACAGGAAGCCCTTTGGCCGAAGTTCCATGCGTTATTGAAAGTGGATGGGATAATATGTGTAGGACATTCCGAAAGGATCAACCACTCAAGTTTCGAGGCAATAGGGCCTACGGCTTACAAAAGACTTAATCGACCAACTGAGCAAAATACAAAGACAACTGAAAGGATCGCATAACATGGCGTTACGAGATCAAATCCGCATAATGGTTGTCGATGACATGTCAACCAGTCGCGGCCTCATTACTCAAGCGTTGGAAGCGTTCGGAGTACGCAATGTTTCAACAGCTGAGAATGGTGCAGATGCGCTGGAACTATTAGCTAAATCTCCGGTTCATATGGTGATTTCCGACTACAACATGCCAAATATGGATGGGTTACATTTGCTGCAAAGGCTCAGAAGTGAAGAGAAAACCAAAGGTTTGGGCTTTATTCTGATTACTGGTCGGGCAGAGCAACAGATCATTGACTATGGCAAGAAGTTGGGGATGAACAACTTTTTGAAGAAACCCTTTGACCCCGCTGACTTGAGAAAGTGCATTGAAGCTGTAGTTGGGCCACTATGACGCGTGAGCTATTTGACAAGAACACACAAGCTGCTGCCGTTATGAATGTCTTTCAGTTGATGTTGACCAACTGTAGAGACATCACAGAAGACTTGGAGACAAGTCTGTCAGACTGGGCAATAAGAGTTGACGGGCAAATGCCTGTTCCAAGTGAAGAATTGCAAAAACTGGACTACCTGCGCCAAGTTCAGGC
>CAZPXE010000027.1:0-16243 GCA_964590545.1 uncultured Rhodobacterales bacterium
ACAAATTCGGGGATGTGGATTTTCCCGATCAGGCTGCCGTCGGGCGCGAGGCAATGCACCCCATCGGCGGCAGAGGACCAAATGCGCCCGTCTCGGTCGAGGCGGAAGCCATCGAAGAAGCCATTGGTGCAGTCAGCGAAGACCTCTCCCCCGCTCAGCGAGCCATCCGCGCCAACTGTATGGCGGCGAATATGCGCAGGGCCGTTGGGCTCATGGGTGCCGCCCGTGTCAGCGATGTAAAGCAGGCTTTCATCGGGTGAGAAGGCCAGCCCATTTGGTTTCACATAATCATCGGCCACCCGGCGGACATCCCCCGCAGGCGAGACGCAATAGACGTGGCAGGCCCCAATCTCGCTATCTGCCCGGTTGCCCTCATAGTCCATCATGATCCCGTAGGACGGGTCGGTGAACCAGATCGAGCCGTCGGACTTCACCACCACATCATTAGGCGAATTCAGACGCTTACCCTCGTAGCTCTCGGCAATCACAGTGATCGTGCCGTTATGTTCGGTGCGGGTGACGCGGCGGGAGAGGTGCTCGCACGAGACCAGCCGCCCTTGGCGATCGACAGTATGGCCGTTGGAATTGTTGGACGGTTGGCGATAGGTCGACACGCTGCCATCAGTGTCATCAAAGCGCAGGATGCGGTTGTTCGGGATGTCGGACCAAAGCAGGTACTTCCCCGCAGCGAACCAGACCGGGCCTTCGGACCAGCGCGCGCCGGTCCACAGCCGTTCAACGCGGGCATGTCCGATCAGGCAGTCGTTGAAGCTGGGATCAAGGGCTTCGAAGCCCGTCCCCTCGATCACTCCGTACATGTGATGTTTCTCCGTCTTGTGTCTTACTCGCCTGCTTCGGCTTGGGCGCATCCCCCGGGCGGCGCACGCCCCAGCCCAACGCAGGCATCGTGTTTCCCGGATGCTCCGCGCCCGGCCCCCAGATCGCTTGATAGGTATCAACCGCAAAGCCCCGGCGTTGCAAGACCACAAAAACCACCAGCAGCGACGGCCACCACAGCGCGAGCGAGGTCCACATCCAGCGCGGCGCATTCGCCATCCAAAGTCCATAAAGGATCGTTATCGCTGCAAGCGCCAACACCATGTAGCCGAGCGCTTTATGCGCCATCTCGAACATGCGGCGGCGTAGGGTCATGTCATAGTGGTGTCCGCGCGGGCTGCCATCCGGTGCCGGGGCCGTCGGCCCGCCCTTGTCACCGCGCAAGATGCCGAACAAAACTTGCAGCACCAATCCGGCCAGCACCGCATATCCAAGAATGCCATGTGTCGAAATTGGCCGCTCAGAGGACCAGAAGATGACTGCGAGGCCTATTACCGACAGAATCGCCACGCTGGTCTGACCGATCAAATGGCAGCGCCACCAGAATTGGTTGTCCAACTCACGCGGCCAGTCCTGCCGCGGTGTGATCTTGAAGAACCGGGCGAGGATCACCGCGACCGGAGCCAGCACACCCCAGGCCAGGACCATCGAGCGCGCATGCCACGACACAGCCGCCCCCACCTCATGCGCGCGGGACGCGTCAATCGGAGAAAGCAGCCAGTCGAGCATCAGCCTTTCACCGCCCCGGCGGTCATGCCGGTGATGATCTGGCGCGAGGCGAACAGCGTGAAAATGATTGGTGGGATCGCGAGAAGCATACCTGTCGCCATGATCACCCCCCATTCCACGTTGAATTCGGACGTGTTGTTCACAATCAGGATCGGCACGGTTTTGGTATCCCGGTCCGACAGGGCCGAGGCGAGCAGGTATTCATTCCACGCGATGCGAAACGTGAAGATCGCCGCCGCCGCAAGGCCGGGCTGGATCAGGGGCAGCACCACCTTGAAGAACACTTGGAACGGGCCTGCGCCATCGACGCGCGCCGCTTCTTCAAGCGAGCGCGGGACTTGCACGATGAAGCTTTGCAAGATCCAGATCACGAAAGGCAGGTTCATCGCGACATAGATCAGGATGATGCCGGAATGGGTGCCCGCAAGGCAAACATCCCCGCGCCCGCCCACCGCGTCACGGATTGCGCCGCCAATAAGCCCGTCTTTGTCGAGGCAGAATTCGTTGTTCCACAGCCCGAATACCGGCACCAGCAACACCGCTGGCGGCACCATGCGCACCATCAGGGTGGACAGCGAAATTGTGTCCCGCCCCATAAACCGGAAGCGCACCAGCGCATAGGCGCCCATGCAACCAATCACCAGCGTCAGCACCGTCGAGACCAGCGCGATGATCAGCGAGTTGACAAAGGCCCCCCCGAACTTGATGGCGCAGAAATCGAGGTGATCCAGCTCATACCAAAGCACATCGCACAGGGCCGTTTCGTAGTTCTGGATCGTCGGCAGGAAAAGCAGCCCCCCTGCCCCCGACAGGATGTCTACGTCCAGCTTGAAGGAGTTCACGAACATCAGAAGCACAGGGCCGATGGACATGAAGATCAGCAGGGCGATGACCGCGTAGAAGGCAGAGTTTTGCCGTTCGTAGGATTGCGACATTATCCGTCCTCCTCAATGCCGGCGCCAATGCGCGCGGCGCGTTTTTCCTGCCAACGGGTGAAGGCGAACATCGCCAAGGTGAAGAACAACAGCAGCAGCAGCAGGTAGTTCGACATGGCGGCAGCAACGCCGAGCTCTCGGAATTCCGTCGCAGTGCGTGAGATGCGCAAGGCGAGGATTTCCGTCGACAGGCCCGGCCCGCCTGAGGTCATCACCAAGATCACTTCGAGCACTTTGAACGCGTCGATCAGGCGAAGCAGTCCGGTCACGATCAGCACCGGCATCATCAGCGGCAGCTTGATGTAGATGATCTGCTGCCAGCCGGTCGCGCCATCGATTTTCGCCGCTTCCAAGGCCGAACGTGGCAGCGATTGCAGCGCGGCGAGTGACAGGATGAAGATGAACGGCGTCCACTGCCAGATATCGGCGATGATCACAGAGGTCAGCGCGTGTTGTCCGAGCCAGTCAATCTTGGGCAGGCCAAGCGCGTCCAGCGTGCGGTTAAAGGTGCCGACAGTCGGGTGGTACATGTAGCGCCACATCAGGCCGACCACGACCGGGGCGATCATCATCGGAAGGATGAACAGGGTCCGCAAAATCGACATGCCGCGGATATTGCGATCGAGCAACAGCGCGAGGCCCACACCGATCACCATCTCGATTGTCACCACGAAGAAGGCAAAGCGCAGCGTCACACCAAGGCTTTCGTGGAAATTCGGGTCTCCCCAAAGGGTGATATAATTCTTGAGGCCGACGAACTCCGCCTCACCAATGGATTGCGAGGGGTTCCAGGCGCGGAAGCTGCCCCAGACCATATAGCCGAGCGGATACAGCAGCGCGATGGCCATGATCAGAGCGGCGGGCGCCATGAACATATACGGCGTAAGGCGATTGGCACGTGCGATGGACATGGGTGGTCGGGTCCGGATGCAAGTTGTTGTGTTGGGGGGCTAAGGATGTCCCCCGGTCACAAGGTCCGGGAGACATCTTTGGTCCGGCAGGGTATGTGCCCCGCCTTGGGAGGCAGTTACTGCCAGGTGTAGTAGCCAGCGTCCGTCATGACGGCTTTGGTGCGTTCAGCCACGCCATCCAGAGCTTCCTGAATGTCCAGATCCTCGGTCAGAACTTTGCTGAGGGTCGTGCCAAGGTCCGCATTAATCTTGCCCCAGACGGGGATGATCGGACGCCAGTCGGGATCAGCATGCTTCAGCGCCTCACCAAAGGTCGCCATATGCGGATATTTCTGGTTCACCTCTTCATCGGCATGGGTCGAAAAGCGGGACGGGTTGCCACCGGCCATGGCCACCAGCTTGTCGCCCTTCTTGGAGGTCAGCCACTGCATTAGCAGGAAGGCGGCTTCCTTGTTTTCCGCATTGGACGGGATGCCGATGCCGAAACCACCGGTTTGCGAGCCGCGGCGTGTGCCCATCGGGTGCATCGCCCAGCCCACATTGCCCAGCACTTCAGGTGCCGCGCGCTCAGCATCAAGCGTTTGGCCCGCAACAACAGTTGTGTCGAGGAACATCGCTGTGTCGCCTTGTAGGAACGCGCCCAAAGCTTCGCCGAAGCCGAAGTTGGTGGAGCCTTCGGGGCCACAATCCACGATCTGCTTAAGAGCTTGCGCCGCAGCAACGCCTTCGGCGCTGTTCATGGTCGGGTTCCAGCTGTCGTCAAAGATGCGCCCGCCCAGCGGTGCGAGGTGCAGCAAGAACGCATGGCTTGCATGGTGGCCAGAGGCCGCGCGGGAGGCAACACCGCCCATACCCGGCTCAAGCTCAGGGATTTTGCAGGCAAGCTCGAGCATCTCGTCATAGGTCGTTGGGACTTCGAGCCCGTGCTTTTCAAAGATGTCCTTGCGATAACCAAGGATCGAAGTTTCGGAGCCGTAAGGAATGCCGAACAGGGAGCCTGTTTTACCTTCGAGGTAGCCTTTGTTGCCGCCCGCAAAGCCGATATTGTAGACATAGCCGTCGATCAGATCGTCGCTGTCATAGGCCGGATCGGCCAGCTTCGGGTTCATGTTGTACTTGGCGAGGTTTTCAAGCTGGTCTGCATAGACATAGTCAGCTTTCGAGAACACAACGTAGGCGATCAGGTCGTATTCGCCCTCATCCTGCGCGAGTTCCAGCGTCTGACGCTCACGCATTTTCAGGTAGGGCAGCTGATCGACTTCAACTTCGATGCCGGTCTCTTTGGTGAATTCCGGCAGGATTTTCATAACCGCGTTGTAGTGCGGGTGCGCCGGGAAATTCACGATCAGCGTCGTACCCGCATACTCGTCATAAGGACCGGCATAAGCCGTCCCTGCCATCAGCGCGGCGGTTGCCACTCCTACGGCAGTCGATTTCAAGGATTTCAACATTTTTTACCTCCCATGTTGAATATTAGTGACCAAGAATGGCCGTCTCTTTGTCCCGGTCGAATAAATGGATGCCGGGTTGGTTAACTGCGAATGTCAGGGTGCTGCCGAGCGCGACGGGGGTTTCGGAGTTGAGCTCCACCATCACGTTCTCGGCCCCACAAGTTGTCAGCAGAACCGATTGCGCGCCGACATATTCGGACACCATCACATTGAGCGAGAGCGAGCGGTCGGCGGACGCGTCGGGATCGAAACGAAGGTCAGAGGGGCGTATGCCCAGCGTGATCTGTCGCTGACGATGCGTGCGCGCGGATGCAGCTGTTTCGCCCTCTAGTTCCAGCGCAAAAGCCTCGCCGGTTATGAACACCCTGCCGTCGCGCTCTTCGATCTCGCCAGCGAGGAAGTTCATTGGCGGAGAGCCAAGGAAGCCTGCGACGAATTTGTTCACCGGGCGCTTGAACAGCTCTTCCGGTGTGCCCTGCTGCTGAATGTAGCCGCCATGCATTACCACGATCCGATCCGCGAGGGTCATCGCCTCGATCTGGTCATGGGTGACATAGATCATGTTCTTTTGAACGCGCTGGCTCATCAGCGCCAGTTCCGCCCGCATCTGCCCGCGCAGTTTGGCGTCGAGGTTCGAGAGCGGCTCATCGAACAGAAAGATGCTGCTATCCTTGGCCAGCGCCCGCGCCATGGCCACCCGCTGGCGCTGCCCACCGGACAAAGCGCCCGGCTTGCGCGCAAGAAAATCGGTAAGGCCGACCATCTCGGCCACTTCTTTGACCTTGGCGTTGATCTCGGACTTCGGGCGCTTTTGCAGGCGCAGCGCGAAAGAGATATTCTGCGCCACATTCATATGCGGATAGAGCGCGTAATCCTGAAACACCATCGCCAGATCGCGGTCCTTGGGTTCCAGATGACTGACCGGATTGCCGCCGACGAAAATCTCTCCGGCAGAGACATCCTCAAGGCCCGCAATCATCCTTAACGTGGTCGATTTTCCGCAACCTGACGGTCCGACAAGAACAGTGAACTCATTCTCGCCCATCTCAAGATCAATGCCGTGGAGAACCTCAACATCGCCATATCGCTTGACCAGTCGCTCTAGTTGTATTGCAGGCATAACCATCCTTGCCGTTGGCTATCGTGATTTGTGTTACCGGTCACATTAACAATTGTGACCGGTAACACAAGACTATTTATTTCACCGTCAACAGATTGAAAGAAAGCGGAAATTTACGAAGTCGAGTTCCGGAAGGCCAATTCGACGGACACATCTATATGCGTTGTCGCATTTTCTGATTCGCGAGATACGTCGAGAAGGTTCGCAATGAGTTGTCCGGTCTCGCGACCAATCTGTTGCGGGTCCACCTTGACCGTGCTGATAGCAGGGCTGGCAAAGCGCGACAGTTCGAAATTACCAAAGCCCACAACACCGATTTGCTGCGGAACACGAATGCCCCGCCCCATCAGCGCCGACAGCATCCCGAAGGCAGGAACGTCAGAGACACAGAAAATACAATCGGTATCGGGATAGGCTTTCAAAAGCTGCGGGGCAGCTCCTGCCCCGTCTTCGATAGACAGCGGTGGCTTTCCGATCTTCAACAACCGATGTGTCGAAAGACCCGCCGCGTTCATCGCATCCTTCCACCCCGCGCGGCGCGCCGCGCCCCGCGTCCAGTCATCGTCCTCTTCGCCCAGAAACGCGATGTTTCGATAGCCCTTGTCGACGAGGGCCTGCGTCATCTGTGCCGCTGCCGTTCGGTTTGAAAACCCGATTGTATGTCCAATTGGGTCTTCGGGGCGCTCCCACAATTCGATCACGGGGACGTTTGCCTCGCTCAGCAACTCGACCGTTCGGTCTGAATGGCCATCGTAGCTCAGAACAATTGCCTCGGGTCTGCGCCGCAGCATTGTTTCAACAATCTGCTCTTCGCGTTCGGCGGAATAGTCCGTGTGACCCAGTAGGATTTGCCGCCCGATGCCCTCAAGCTCCTCCGTCAGCGCCTGAACCGTCTCGGCAAAATGAAGGTTGTTTAGCGACGGCACCAGCACCGCGACGAAGCCCGACCGTTTCGTCGTCAAACTGCCAGCCATCTGGTCCGGCACGTAGTTCATGTCGCGCACGACCTTGAGGATCTTTTCCCGCGTCTCCTTCGAAACAGGGCTGTTTTCCTTCATAGCCCGCGAGACGGTCATCCGAGACACGCCAGCCACCCGTGCGACATCACGCATCGTCACAGGGGTTTTGGGCGCGTTGGCCATAAGTCGTGCAGTCCTTTTTCCACCTCAGGGCGCAGCGGAATCTCGCCCGCTACACTGCCTGCACAGGCGTTTAATCCAGCGGCGCGGTTTTTGCACCGTTGAAAAACTCCATTACAGCCGCCTGATCCTCGCCGCCCAGACCCGCGGCGGTCAGCATCCGGTGGATTTCGGCGCATAGCGCGGTCATCGGCATGGACGTTCCGGTCTGACGCGCGAAATCGTTCACCATATTCAGGTCTTTGACCATATTGTCGATGCGGCCCGTGCGGCGGTAGTCCTTGCTCGCCATGCGCGGCAGGTATTCTTGCAGCAACGCGCTATCGGCGCGGCCGCCTTTCAGCGCGACGGGGATTTTCTCGGCATCGACACCCGCGTCCAGTGCAAGCTGCGTCGCCTCGGCCACTGCCAGAAAGCCCAGCCCGCACAGCACCTGATTGATCAGTTTCGTCGTCTGCCCTGCGCCCGAAGGCCCCATATGCGTGTAATTCGCCGCCACATGTTGCAACACCTGATGTGCACGGGCGACGTTTTCCTCGCTCCCGCCTGCCATCAGGGTCAATTCCCCAATCAACGCCTTGGGCGCCCCTCCGGACAGCGGGCTATCGACCCAACCAAGCCCCATCTGCGCTGCGCGCTCTGCCATCGCCTTGGTTGCATCCGGCGCGATAGAGGACATGTCGATGATCATCGTCCCCTTGGCCGCGCCCTCCGCTACGCCGCCCCTCCCAAAGACTGCGATATCGACGATTTTTGAGGAATTGAGGCTGGTAATTACAAAATCCGACGCTGCGGCCGCATCTGAGGCGGACCCAGCCGCCGTCGCACCTTTTGCGACGAGTTCCGCGACTTTCTCGGTATCAAGGTCGAAAACGGTTAGCGTGTTTCCGGTTTCCAGCAGGCGGGTACCGATCGCGCCACCCATGGCCCCTGCTCCGATCAGAGCAACTTTCTCAGACATAAGCGCGTCTCCTTACAGCGATGCTGTGATGCCGCCATCGACATACAGCGTGTGACCATTGACGAAACTGGACGCAGGCGAAGCCAGGAAAACCGCCGCGCCAACCAACTCCTCGACCTGCCCCCAACGGCCTGCGGGGGTGCGCTTTTCGAGCCATGCAGAGAAGTCTGCATCCGCGACCAGCGCTGCATTGAGTGGTGTATCGAAATAACCCGGCGCGATAGCGTTGCATTGCAGCCCGTGCTTGGCCCAATCAGTCGCCATGCCTTTGGTCAGGTTCGCCACAGCGCCCTTAGTTGCCGTGTAGGGCGCGATGCCCGGACGGGCCAAAGCCGTCTGCACGGAAGCGATGTTGATGATCTTTCCGCCGCCACGCCCAATCATGTGCCGCGCCACCGCTTGGCCCACGTGAAAGACCGATGCAATATTGGTCTGCAACAACCGCTCGAAAGCGTCCGCTGGAAAGTTTTCGAGTTCGGTCCGGTGCTGCATACCCGCATTATTGATGCAGATATCAATCACGCCTGTCCCGCTTTCAAACCCGTCCACGGCGGCGCGGACCGCATCATGATCCGTGGCATCAAACGCCAAAGTATGAACCGTCGCGCCCTTCCCCCGCAGGGCCTCCGCTGCTGCGTCCAGTTTGCCAGTGTCTCGCCCGTTCAGAACGATTTCGGCCCCGGCCTCGGCCAGACCTTGCGCCAGCGCGAAACCGATGCCTTGCGATGAGCCGGTGATAAGGGCGCGGCGGCCTGAAAGCGAGAAAAGTGTGGTCATGGGAGTTCCTTCTTAAGTCCGGGCGCTTGACGTTAGCGGCGCGTTGAACGTACAATGTGACCGGTAACATATCTTGTCAAGCCGCGAAATCAAAGGGCGCTATACCTCGCCTGTCGCGGCACATCTGCCCAGAAAATTGAGAAAGACTCCAGCCATGAAAACACTTGTCGCCCATGCTGCCAAAGACCTGCGCCTTGAAGATCAGCCAGAGCCGCAAGCCGGTCCCGGCGAGGTTCTGATCGCCATGGAGGCAGGCGGCATTTGTGGGTCTGACCTTCACTATTACAATCATGGTGGCTTCGGACCTGTGCGCCTGAAAGAGCCTATGATTTTGGGGCATGAGGTGTCGGGCCGCGTCGCTGTCGTCGGCGCAGATGTGCGCGGGCTTGAGGTTGGGCAACTGGTCGCCGTCTCCCCTTCGCGCCCTTGCGGGGTTTGTGAATATTGCCGGGCGGGTCGACATAACCACTGCATGAATATGCGGTTCTACGGCTCTGCCATGCCCTTTCCCCATATTCAGGGCGCATTCCGGCAGATGCTGGTCGCGGACCCGGCGCAATGTGTACCAGCCGAAGGGCTGAGCGCTGGGGAAGCGGCTGCGGCTGAGCCCCTTGCCGTGGTGCTGCATGCGGCCAGCCGGGCCGGGGATTTGATGGGCAAACGGGTCTTGGTGACCGGATGCGGGCCAATTGGCTTGCTGGCGATCATGGTCGCGCGGGCGGCAGGCGCGGTCGAGATCGCTGCGACCGACATCACCGATTTCACCCTCGCCAAAGCGCGGGAAATAGGTGCGGATGCGGCGCTGAACGTGGGCTCGGACGCGGATGCAATGGCACCCTATAGCGCCGGGAAGGGGCATTTTGATGTGCTCTTCGAATGCTCTGGCGTCGCCGCGGCACTGGCCGCAGCCGTGCCCGCCATGCGACCGGGCGGCACGGTCGTACAGCTTGGCCTTGGCGGCGATATGACCCTGCCCATGCAGGCTATGACAGCGAAAGAGTTGGTGTTGAAAGGCTCCTTCCGCTTCCACCCCGAATTTGCGACGGCTGTTCAGATGATGCAGCGCGGGCGGCTGAACGTGAAGCCGCTTCTGACCCACACTGAACCGCTGGCCAACGCCGTCGCGGCGTTTGAGTTGGCGGGCGATCGGACGCAAGCGGTGAAGGTGCAACTGTCGTTTCAGGACTAGCGGCTTAAGCTCAGAACGGTTCCGAAAGGCGGCGATGGCGGCGCAGCTTCCGCGCTCGCCCAGACCACCGGACAGCCGGGCGCGCGTCCCATTGGCCCGTCAAGATCAGTCAGAAGGACGACCAAAGAGGGGTCTAGCGCGGCGGCGCGGTCCAGCACGTCGATAAAGGACGTGCCGCCATCGCGCCGAACCTGCAACGCTTCCAGCAGAGGTTCCACTTGCGCGCGGCGCATCATCTGCGCGTCGAACACAACCTCATCGAACCACAGCACGTGCAATTCCGCCTGCGCCTGCCGCGCCAGTCGGGCAATTTCCCCGGCGAATACAGCCAGTTGCGCTTTGGTGATCGAGCCAGACGCATCCACCCCCACCACGATCCGAGGTTGGCGCTGATCGCGCATCTGCGCAGGTTCAAACACCGGCACCGGAGCGCCCCGCCGCCGCGCCTCGGCTTCGGCCCCGATCCAGCGACGGCGCGGGCGGGAATGGGTCACGCGCGGGGTTTCAAGCAGAGCCTTGGCCGCAAGGCGGCGCAGATGTAGCTCCCACGGCGTCTCACTTGCAGGGATATCCCCAAGCCCTTGCAATCCCTTGCCAATCCCACGCCCCGCGGAAGCCGCCATTTGCATCGCGCGGGTCAGATGGGCCTGCCACTCGGCCTGCGTCCCACGCTCTGCCGGGCTGCGATCCGCGTCCAAATCCGGCTGAAACGCTTTGGCCGCCATATAGTCCCGCTCGGCCTGCCCCCCGCCCTGCGCTGCGCTTTCGAGCGCCACGTAAAGCCGCTCTACATCCCATCCTGCCAGCGTGACGTCCTGTGGCGGCACGCGCAGCACGTCGCGCGCCAGATCCTCCAGCGTTACCGCCGGGCGCGGCAGCGCATGCCCCCCCGCGAGCAGCACCGAATTGACCAACGCATCAGCACCCAGATTGAACCGCTCGGCATCAAAAAGACCCCCGCGCCTCATGGCCATGGCACCCATTCGCCCCGCGTGGCGCAGCGCGATATGCAAGATGTGGTGTCCAAGCAGGGCGATCTGTTCGCGCAGCGGCAGGGTTGCAAATTCCGGCCCGATCAGGATCGCTTGGCCCCGCGTTGCCGTCGGCCCCTCTCCGTCCAAGATACGGCACCAGATGGCCAGCGCAGCGAGCGCCGGGTCATGTTCCGGCAAATGCGCGATAGCCTGTGCAGCGCGGGTCGAGCGGGCGGCTTCAGTCAAGCCCAGCAGCCTGACGATCGGCGGCGTATCGGGCGTAAGCCTCTGACGTTGCGAAACTTTCCGCCCAGCCATGCTGCAACGCTTTGGACAGCAAAATCTCAAACCCGAAGGCACAAAGCTCCGCCAGTGGAAGCTGCGCAAACTCCGGTTCTGTGCGCTGATCTGCAAGGTGGCGCACCTGTTCCAAAGCGTCGATCACTTGGCGTACCGTCCCATCCCGCGCCGCGCCAATGAGGCCAAAGACCAGCGCATTCAACCCGTGCAGCGTGGCGGGATAGAGGGCGGCGCGGTCCTTCTCAGATGCGCTCAGAACAGCTTCCACATCCACCGTCGCGGCAATCTCATCCGCGACCAGCGTGAATTCAGACGCGACTGCCGCGCCAAGCGTTCCAGCGAGCATGGTGTTGCGCGTGGCCCGGTCCGGGATATCGCGCATAATCTGGCTGGCCCGCTCCCACGACCGAGGCGTGCAGGCAATCACCTCGCCGCGTTTCAAACTGTCTTCCATCGTCTCAAGCAGGTCGGGGCGCGCGCGAAGGAAGCTCGTCACCGCAGGCGAGAGGTCACGCGGCACGGCATAGCGCTCCAGCCAATCCGCCGCGTCGGCCACCACATGCAAATGCACAAGCCGGTCGGACAGCGCCGTTCCCATTTCATAGGCAATCGCCCCGTCATCAACCGTGTTTCCGGCAGCCACGATCATCACCGTATCGGGCAGCTTATGCTCCCCCACCCGCCGTTCTTGCAGCAGGCCATAGACCGTCGGTTGCAGATAGGGGGAAGCCGCAGTCAGCTCATCCAGAAACAGAATTGCCGGGTGCGACGGGTCGTCAGGCAAGTCTTCGGGGCGGTACCACACCGTCTTACGCGCGTCGTGATCGTAATAGGGCAAGCCGCGCAAATCCTGCGGCTCAATCGTCGTCAGGCGAATATCGAACAGGCGCGCGCCAATCTGCTGGGCCAGTTGCGCAACGATATCGGTTTTGCCGATGCCGGGCTTGCCATGCAGCATCCAAGACGTCCGCAGGCCCCCGCCCGCCTGCGCATTCCACCCCGCACGCAGCACCTCAAGCGCGCGCCCGGCAGAAAGGATCGGCGCGTTCAGGCTCATGCCGCGGGTACCTTATCAGCGCGCGGTTTGGCCAGCATTGCGGACATGCGGGCATGGGCGGAAATGCTCGCCACATCCAGCGTCACATCATGCAGGTTCTGGTTCACCCGCAGGCTCGCTTTGTGCAGATCGGCCTCTGTGAACCCGTCGCTGAACAACTCCGCCGCAACCATCTCGCGCTCCTGCGCGCTGAGATCCAGCACCAACGGATCCGGCTCTGCCTGTTGCAGGGAGACAAGCGTGAGCGGCGGCACCCGCGCGAGTTCTGATTGTTCAACCACCAGCGTCAACTCTCCGGTTTGCAGATCGCGCGCGGCGGCCAGCTTGGTCAGGATGCCGCGCGCGTTGAATGTAAGCGCGTCTAATGTCTGCGCCGCTTTATCCTCTGACAGCAAGCGCTTGCGGGCGTCGGGGGTCAGAGCCAGCACGCGCATCTCGACCACGCCGATCACCAACAGCATCGGCACCGGCGCTTGTGAGATGGGCAGCGCCAGATGCGGCCAGATCAGCATCGCCGCAACGAAGGGCAGAAGCGGGATCAGAAAACGCAGCAATTGGAATTCCAGGATCAGCCGCAGCCACAGCCGCAACCCCGCCCCGCGCCTCGGGATCACCGCGATGCGGCCCAGCATCCGCTTTGGGACGGTCCGGGTTTCCAGCGCTGCGCTGTTGGCCATGGTGCTTGGGCTGACGACAAACATGGGCAGAAAGATAGGGCGGCGCGCGCGCCTGTCCCTCATTTTTCTGTGCATTGCCGCATGATGCGTTAGGTAGCGTGCCATGACGATGGGAAGATCGATTGTTTGGGGACTTGTCGCCGCCGCTTTGGCCCTATGCCTTTGGGTGTTGGAGCGGGAGCGGGCACGGGTCGATCTACGCATGGTGGATACCCCGAACGGGGCGCTACACCTCTATCAATCACCGGGCTCGGAGGGGCCTTTGGTGGTTGTGACCCATGGCTTCGCAGGCTCCGTGCAACTGATGCAGGCAATCTCGCGCGATCTGGCGCAAGCGGGCTATACCGTTGCTGCGTTTGACTTTTTCGGGCATGGGCGCAACCCTGAATTGCTCTCGTCGGACGTCACCCGCATCGAAGGCACAACCGCCCAATTGGTGAGCCAGACCCGCGCCATGGTTCACGCCGCGAAAGACGCAACTGGCCTCGACGGCCCCATGGCGATCCTCGGCCACTCCATGGCGAGCGACATCATCATCCGCGCGGCGCAGGACCTTGACGACGTGGCCGCCATCGTCGCGATTTCGATGTATTCGGACGCGGTGACGGCCGGCTACCCAGAGCGGTTGCTGGTCATCTCCGGCGAATGGGAAGGGCGGCTGCGCGAGGTTGGCATGCGCGCGGTGCATCAGGTGGACCCGGCGGCATCCGAAGGGGAAACCGCGACGAACGGAAACATCACCCGCCGCGCCATCTACGCCCCGCGCACCGAACACGCATCTGTGCTGTTCAGCACTGTGACCAAGGGCGAAATCCGCGCGTGGCTGGACAAAGCACTGGCGCACGAGTCCCAAGGCGCGCCGCGCCTGCAAGGTTTTTGGGCCTTGGGTGCATTGGCGGCACTGACGGCGCTGGCCTTTCCCCTGTCGCGCTTGCTTGGACCGCCCGTCGCCGCGCCGTCCCCGCTGCGCGCGCGCCAGTTCATCGGGGTTCTCGCCGCCTCTGCTCTCGCAGGCGGCTTGGGCCTGTGGCTGATGCCCGGCACGCTGCTTGGGCTGGCCGCATTCGGGCATTTGCTGGGCTTCCTCGCCGCATGGGGACTGGCGGGGCTGGGTCTGCTCTGGCGTTTCGGGCGCAGGCCGATGCTGCCGGCCCCCCGCGCCGTCGCCCTGTACCTTTTCATCGGGATCGCCTTCGCACTGGCCCTTGACCGCTACATGGCCGCCTTCGTGCCGAGCGGACCGCGCGCCGGGCTGATGGCGGCGCTGTTGCTCGGCACCCTGCCCTTTGTTCTTGCGGACCGCCTGCTCGCCCTCGGCGCACCCATATGGCAACGAGTCCTGTATCGCATCGCACCTCTTGTCGTGCTCAGCCTCGCGATGGCCCAAATCCCCGCGCAGGTGGGGCTGATGTTCACCGTGCTCCCGGTGCTCGTCCTGTTCTATGCGGTCTATGGCACCATGGCGCACGCCATCGCAGCGCGCAGCGAGGCAACGGCGGCGGGGATTGGCGCGGGCGTTATGCTGGCATGGGCCATCGCCGCCAGCACTCCGATCTTCGCCGGGTAAGCCCATGAAAAGACGTGCATTCATTGCTGGCCTTGCCGCCGCCACCCTACCCACACTGCCCGCTCAAGGAGAGACAATGGACCTGACCCCGAACTGGGAATACGTCGCCGACACCGTGATGGGCGGCGTTTCACGCGGGCGGATCACCCCCGTCACCATCGACGGGCGCGCAGCGATGCGGCTGACAGGAAAGGTGTCGCTCGACAACAATGGCGGCTTTATCCAAATGGCCTTTGACCTGAACGGCGGCGCACCCATTGACGCCAGCGATTGGTCCGGGATTGAGCTCGACACCTACGGGAACAACGAACCCTACGAGCTGCGCCTGCGCACCACCGATCTGCGCCGCCCTTGGCAATCCTATCGCGCCGAGTTCACTGCCGCGCCGCGTTGGGAAACCCATCGCCTGCCCTTCTCCGCCTTCACCCCGCACCGCATCGACATCCCCTTCAACCCCGCCAAGCTGCGCCGGATCGGGGTGCTGGCCATCGGGCGCGCTTTTGACGCAGAGATTGCGGTGGCCGGGTTGCGCTTCTTGCGTTGATGCGGCGCGCTCAGCACTTACCTAAGAGCTATGAGCAAACCGCACCCCGACACCGCCCGCCCCGTTCCCGTGCCATCTGGCCGCGCCCGGCGCATGGCTCAGCTTGGCGGAATGACTGCCGGGATTGCAGGGAATATGGCGGTGGCGGGGCTGGCCGAACTCAGCAAAGGCAACCGCCCCGCGATGCGCGATCTGCTTTTGACGCCGGGCAATGTCCGCCGCGTGACCGAGCAACTGGCCAAGATGCGCGGCGCGGCGATGAAGGTCGGGCAACTGATGTCGATGGACACAGGCGAAATGCTACCCCCCGAACTCGCCGACCTGATGGCCCGCCTGCGCAGCGACGCGCATTTCATGCCGCCCAAGCAGCTGCGCGATGTGCTCAATGACGCGTGGCCCGACGGCTGGCACCGCGCCTTCAAACGCTTCGACACGCGCCCCATCGCCGCCGCATCGATCGGCCAAGTCCACCGCGCGGAACTGCGCGATGGGCGCGACGTGGCGATCAAGGTGCAATATCCGGGCGTGGCGCGCAGCATTGACAGCGATGTGGCCAATGTCGGCCTTCTGGTCAAGGCCTCGGGGCTGCTGCCCAAAGGGTTCGAACTCGCTCCCTATCTCGACGAGGCCCGCGCGCAATTGCATGAAGAAACTGACTACACTCGCGAGGCGGGGCATTTGCAGCAATTCAACGACCTTTTGGCGGGCGATCCACACTATATCCTGCCGGACTTCCACAGCGATTGGAGCACCTCCCGCGTCCTGACCATGGGCTATATCGACGGCCTTCCCATCGAAACGCTCGAAACCCTGCCCGAAGAGGTGCGCACCCAAACCGCCCGCCGCCTCATCACCCTGACCCTGCGCGAGTTGTTCGAATTCGGAATCATGCAGACCGATCCGAACTACGCCAATTACCGCTTCGCGCCGGAAACTGGCCGCATTATCCTGCTCGATTTCGGGGCAACGCGGACCCTGTCGCCCTCTGTGATCGCAGAGTACCGCGCGCTCCTCAAAGCCGCCTTGGATCAGGACCTTGATGGTACACGCAACGCGGCAAAGGCGCTCGGCGCAA
>CAZPXE010000028.1:0-15975 GCA_964590545.1 uncultured Rhodobacterales bacterium
GGTGCGGGTGCCGCTGCTGAACGCCTCCCTCACCGACTGCGTCTTCGAAGTGGAAAACGCCACGAGTGCCGACGAGGTGAACGCCCTGTTCGAAGCGGCGGCAAATGGCCCGCTGAACGGCATCCTTGGCTATGAAACCCGTCCCTTGGTCAGCGCCGATTACACCAACGACACCCGTTCCAGCATCGTCGATGCCCCTTCGACCATGGTCGTGAACGGCACGCAGGTGAAGATTTATGCGTGGTACGACAATGAGGTGGGCTATGCGCACCGCCTTGTCGACGTGGCGCTGATGGTCGGAGCCAGCCTGTGACAGGCGCGCCCGAGCGGCCCGAGGGCCTCTCGGCCTATATCGCGGTCACGGCGGCCTATTGGGCCTTTATGCTGACCGACGGTGCGCTGCGGATGCTGGTCCTGCTGCATTTTCACCAACTGGGCTTCAGCCCGGTGCAACTGGCCTATCTCTTTGTTCTATATGAGATCGCGGGGATGGTCACGAACCTGTCCGCCGGATGGATCGCAGCGCGCTACGGGTTGACCTCGACGCTCTATGCCGGGCTTGGCTTGCAGGTGCTGGCGCTTCTGGCGCTGTCGCAACTCGACCCCGGCTGGGCTATGGCGAGTTCGGTTGTCTTCGTGATGCTGGTTCAAGGCGCGTCCGGCGTGGCGAAGGACCTTGCGAAAATGTCTTCCAAATCCGCCGTCAAACTCCTCGCCCCCACAACAGGGGACGGGCTGTTCCGCTGGGTCGCCCTGCTGACCGGCTCCAAAAACGCCGTGAAAGGCTTCGGCTTTCTGCTCGGCGCGGCGCTGCTGGCGCTTTTCGGGTTCACGGCGGCAGTCCTTGCGATGGCGGTGGTGCTGGCAGTCATCCTGCTTGCCGTGCTGATCTTCATGCCACCCGGCCTGCCAAAGGGCAAAAAAGGCGCGAAATTCTCGGATGTGTTCAGCAAATCGCCGAACGTGAACTGGCTCTCGGCCGCGCGGGTGTTCCTGTTCGGCGCGCGTGATGTGTGGTTCGTCGTCGGCATCCCGATTTACTTCTACGCCGTGCTGTCCGACGGTTCCGTTGAAAGCAAGCGCGCCGCCTTCTTTGCCATCGGCATCTTCATGGCGCTTTGGGTGATCCTTTACGGCGCGGTGCAAGCCGCTGCGCCAAAGCTGCTGCGTGCCGCGTCGCGCCCCCAAAGCGAATTGGTGAGCGCCGCGCGCAGTTGGGGCGGGCTTCTTGCACTCGTTCCGGCCTCATTGACGCTGGCATCTCTTACGGTTTCGGGTCCGGTCCTGACTGGCGCTTTGGTCGTAGGTTTGCTGGTGTTTGGCGCGATTTTCGCCGTAAATTCCGCGCTGCATTCTTATCTGATCCTCAGCTTCACCCAGTCTGAGCGGGTCACGATGGATGTCGGGTTTTACTACATGGCGAATGCAGGCGGGCGGCTCATCGGCACAGTGTTGTCCGGTATGACATATCAACTTGGCGGCCTGCCTGTGATGCTGGGTACAGCCACTGTCATGGTCGCCTGTGCCACGCTCGCGTCCAGCCGTTTGAGCGCCAAAGTGCATTGATCGCGCGGCGCACCAGTGTCGGCGAGATGGGCAGGTACAAGAACAGGTTTAGCGTTCGAAAATTACCCTGACTTCGTAAGCGATGCGCATGTTCCCAGACGGCCGACAATATGTCAGCGCATTCGTGTCTCACATTCGAGGCCGATCGCTATAATGACGGTGCAGATTTCGCCGCTTTCGCAGTTGAAAATGCCTGCCTGCGCGACCGAAATCCTGATTTTTGTCTGCGTTTTCTTAACTCGTGAGGCAGGCAGAAATTTCTCCTAAACCATTGTATATATGAATTAAAAAACCAAACTCGACGTTAACGCCCTTTTGGCGGCTCCAGATTTTCGGACGCTTTGCGCAGGCTGGGTTTATAGAAGGTTTGGCAACGCCTCCCTGCATTCTTGGAGGCGTAGAGTGCAACATCTGCATCATCGAGAAGACTTTCGGGTGTGGCTTCAGTCTTGCCGTCCCACGAAACGATTCCAATACTGCCTGAAATCCGGCACTCGTTATCCTTGTAGCGCACCGGTTTTTCCAATTCGCCGATGATCCGTTCGCCAGTTTTCTTCAAGGATGTACGGCCCAACTTGCCCGGGAGCAAAATCGTGAACTCATCTCCCCCGACCCGTGCAACTGTATCTTCGGGACGGGTGGAGCCGCGCAGAGCTTTTGCAACATTTAAAAGAACTTCGTCGCCAGCCGCATGGCCATAGGTGTCGTTAACAGCTTTGAAGAAGTCCAGATCCACATGCATAACGGTGCAGGCTACGTTTCCGGCCACCATACGTGACAGAATCGTGTCCAGAGCACGGCGGTTCTTCAACCCGGTCAACGTATCGGTAAACGCCTGTTCTTCCGCGGCGATCTTGGCCCCTTGCAGCCGCAGGTTCAGCTTGCGAGACGCGGACATAGCCGCAGATTTGGCTTCGACGAGGTACAGCATTTCGATCGTCAAATCCGTAGCGGCGAAATCACTGCTGTTCAGGTCATAATCGCGCACCGCATCCAACACCGCGATCCCAAAAGACAGGTTCATGACGAATTGCCCGTGAAGCGTATGTTGAACGACATGTCCTTTTAAGGCTGTCCGCAACTCGTCACGCATCTCAAGATGCAGAGTCTTGCCGATCACCGCATGCAGATCCTCCATCTGCTGAACCGCGCGGGGTCGTATGAAGTGAAAAAGTTCTGTTACCCGCATCCCGGTCCATGCTTTTCCGGGGCGGAGTTTGCGCAATGTCGGGCCCACATGCTCCACATGTCCTGTTGAGGAAATCAGCACATGCATGGGGCAGAGAACATCCAGGATGCCGGGCTCTGGCGGCTGGTGGAAACTCATGCGCTTCGAGCTCCCAGATCAAAGGAGCGCCCGGCAGAAAACCCGGCCTCAAGTAACAAAATCGACAACGTTTCGGTGCCTTGACCGCCACCACGATGTTCGACCATCGCCAAGGCCCCATAATCATCGGCCATCGTGCGCAAAATACCCATCATCACAGAGCCCCACCCCGTTATGTTACTACGCGTTGTCAGGCTGTACCGGCCTGTTGCGTGTTCGCGCAGCTGAATCTCGGGCAGGTCCAGATCTTCGACAGCCAGTCGCGCCCGGTCAGGCAGGTCATCCAGCGAATGCAGGAACTCTTCGAATGTCACTCCGCCAAATCGCAACAATCGGCGCAGCGCTTCGACATTTGGGTGCGAAACCAGATAGGTTCCGAGATCTTCAAGGACTTCGGGTAAAGGCTGTTCCAAAACCGTTTCGAGCGCCGCCATGGTCCGCGTCGCTGTTTCGCTGTTGTAGTCGAGCATCGATTCAAACTCGGTAAATTCGAACCCGGCCAATTCAACAATCTTGTCCCAAGCCTGCGCGCCGTGGCAATCAACCACGAATCGCTGCACAGCCCTTAGTGCCAACCCATGCATGTGTCCAACTCTCACAAATCTGTAAGTGCAGAGTGACAGCGAGGTCTTAAAAAAGCGGAAAAGAATACAAGTTTAGGGAAATTCCGCAGTCCTCAGAAGGCTGCGGATCAGAAATCCGTAGGCGCGCCGCCTTCCGCTTTCCGCCGCGCGACGAAATCCGCCAGTTCATCCTTGAGACCCGCGTCCATCGGCGGGGCTTCGAACCCGGCGATGATGTCTTTGTAAACCCGATGCGCGCGCTCGGCGGTCCAGACGCTGCCCGCTGCCTCCCATGCCTCAAAATTCTTCCAATCCGACACGAAGGGCTGGTAGAACGCGGTGCTATAACGGTCTTGGGTGTGCTGGATGCCAAAGAAATGGCCTGAACTGCCCACATCCTTGATCGCATCCAGCGCAATGGAGTCCTCGGATGTGTCCACCACAATCGGTTCCATATAGCGCTGAATCATCTGGAGCACTTCGCAATCCATGATGAACTTCTCCGGGCTGGCAATCAGCCCGCCTTCTAACCACCCCGCCGCGTGATAGACCATGTTGGTGCCGGACTGAACAGCGGCCCAAAGACTGTTCGACGTCTCCCACATTGCCTGCCCGTCCGGCACATTCGCCGCGCAGACACCCGAGGAGCGCATCGGCAGCCCATAGAACCGCGCCATCTGCCCCGTCATCTGGGTAGAGCGCATGTATTCCGGCGTCCCAAAAGCAGGCGCGCCCGATTTCATGTCGACATTGCTGGTAAAGGTGCCAATCGCGCAGGCACTTCCGGGCGCCACATATTGGAACAGCGCAATCGCGCAAAGCCCCTCGGCAATCGACTGCGCCACCGCGCCTGCCATCGTCACCGGAGCCATCGCGCCCGCCAGCGTGAAGGGGGTGACAACCACCGCCTGCCCGCGCCGGATCAGCCGCAAGCACCCGTCGATCATCGGGAAGTCATGTTTCAGTGGCGAGGTAGAGTTGATATTCGTGTACATATAGGGCTTGGCGCAGAATTCTTCCTCCGTCAGCCCATTGGCGATCTTCACCATCTCCATCACGTCTTCGACCCGCTCTTTGCCAAGCGAATATGCGTGCATCACCTTGTCGGTGAGGGTCAGCTTGTCATAAAGCACATCGAGATGGCGCACGGAGGCGTGCAGATCCACCGGCTCGACCGGATAACCGCCCGCGAAGTGGATACAGTTGAAATACTGCGTCAGCTTCAACAGATTGGCGCATTGCGCGCGCGTGCCGGGGACCTTCTTGCCGATCTCCAGATCGAAGTAGTTCGGCGGGGAAGAGACATTGCCAAACACGATGTGATTGCCACCGATGGGCAGGTTATGTGCCGGGTTCCGCGCGGCAATCTCGAAGGTAGACGGGGCCTTGCCCACCATCTCCATCACGAAATCGCGGCCCATGCGGACAGTAGCGCCGTCGATCGAGCATCCCGCTTCACGCAGAATGTCCAACGCTTCGGGGTTCAGAAACTCGATCCCGATCTCTTCGAGGATACGCATCGCGCCGTCATGGATGGCTTCGACGCCCTCTTCGGTCAGCGGTTCGGTCGGGCGGTCGGTGTTCACCGGAATGCGCCACGGCATCTGCTCGATTGCGGCAGAGCCCCGCCGCGCGGCAGCCCCGGCACGTCCGCCGCCCCGGCTGCGTTTGCGGTTAGGGGCTGGGGTCTCGGCTGCGTCCTCGGCCATGGGGCGGTCTCCTCACACTGGTCTTGAACAGAATGAGAGGCGTCCGGGTGAAAGTATGCGCCATTTGCGACGGCTTCTGTCGCGTTTCCACGACCTATCCGCGCCCTACCCGTGGCCTAACCAACCCGGAAGGTGAGAAATATCAGGCAAGATCACATCGGCAAAAGGCTGCAACACGTCCGCACTCGCCATCCCAGTCAGCACGCCTACGGTCTTGAAGCCCGCCGCCCGGCCCGCACGCAGATCATGCAGGCTGTCGCCCACCATCGCGCAGACTTCCGCCTCCAGCCCCATCGCGCTGGCGAAGGCGCGCAACTGCCCCGGTCCCGGTTTCGCGCCATGGCCGCTGTCATAGCCCGCGATGAAGTCAAACAGCTCCGTCACCCCCGCCTCGCCCAGATGCGCGCGGGCGGGCGCTTCGGCGTCATTGGTCGCAACGCCCACGCGCAGCCCCGCCGCCTTTAGTCCGGTCAGAAACGGCACCAGCGGGGTCACCTCAATCTGAGGGGCCTTCGCCGCTTCGCTATTCATGACGAAAAGCAATCCCGACAGGGTCTGTCCCGGCAAGTGCGGCAGCAAGGCCGTAGCGATTTCATCTGGCGATCCGGCGATCACAATACTGTCGGTCGAAAATCGCGCAGTAACCAAATCAAACCCAACCGCGTCCCCTAACGCCTGCGCTTGCGCATCATCCTTGGCGATTTTGCGCACAAAGGCGAGCGCCCAAGCCTCCCATGTGCGGGCAAAATCAAACAGGGTGCCGTCCTTGTCGAACAGGACACCCTTGATACCTGCGCCGCTCATGTCCAATTCACCTGCTCACCGCCCGGCAGCGCCGACCGCGCCCGCATCAGAGCCTCGTAAGGCATTGAATGTGAATCACAAAAAGACATCACCCACGCGTCATCCATCATCACGAAATCCAATACCGCGCCCAGCAAATCCGAGTCAGACACACGGGTGCGCAAATCCGTTTCGGACAAACCAGACGCGCCGAGGAACACTGGCAGCAATTCTTCCTGCCCCACGATCCAGGCGAGTGCGTTCAAAGCAATGGTTTCGGCGGTATCTCGCGCGGCCATATGGACCCCTCAATTTTTCTTAAAGAATGAAACGCTTTGTTAAGGGTTGCCAGCAAAAAAGGGGACCACAGGCGCGTTGAAGTGTGTAGCAAAAGGATGAAACCCGTGCAGGTTGCAATTCTAATCGTTGATGGCATCACAACCGGGCGCGTTGCGCTCAAGGTCAAACTCGCCGCTGCTTGGTATGATGTAAGCACTGCGGCCACAGGTGCCGAGGCATTGGCCGCCATCAGTAAGTCGAGGCCGAGCCTCGTCATTGTTCGCGATTCCCTGCCCGACATGCCGGTCTCCGGTCTGGTCGCGGCGCTGGCGCATACTGCCGAGCGCAGCCCCCCCCCGGTCATCGCCCTTGCCGAAGCGGGCGAGCGTCGCTCGCCACTGCTTGAAGCGGGTGTGGAAGACGTTCTTTCTCTGCCACTGGATGATCGCCTGCTTATCGCCCGCATCCGCTCGGTCCTGCGGGCTCATGCTGCCGCAGCAGAATGGCGTTTGCGCGATGGAACCTGCCGCGCATTGGGGTTTGCCGAACCTGCCCAGAACTTCGACACAGCTTTCCCTGCACTTTTGCTGGCCGATGAACGCAGCCCAGCGCGCAGCAAGATTGCCGATCTCGCCGACACGTCAGAAGCTCTTCAGCTTTCCATGTGCCGCGTCGCAGATGTTCTGCGTGACGACGCCACGGCGGCCAATGCCGAAGTTCTTCTGTTACCCCTCTCTCCACTTGAACCTGAACGCGAGTTAACCTTGTTGGCCGATCTGCGGGCCCATCCGACCACACGTCACAAAGCGTTGTTTGTGCTCTCCCCTCCTGGCCGGGCCGACGTAGCGGCGCAAGCGCTTGATCTGGGAGCAGATGATGTGGCGATCCTCGGAGGACGCGGCGAGGGACCGGGTATCACAGGTCGGGAATTGACGTTGCGCACGAAACGCCTGCACGCGCGCAACAAAATGTCACATAGTTTACGTACGATTGTGCGCAACGGCGCGGAAGCTGCCCTGCGCGATCCACTGACTGGCTTGCACAATCGCCGCTATGCGCTGCCTCATTTGCAACGCATTGCAGAACAGGCACAAGCGACATCACGCCCCTTCTCCGTCATGGTCGCTGATTTGGATTACTTCAAGAAAATCAACGACGTATACGGCCACAAAGCGGGCGATACAGTGCTCGCTGAATGCGCTCGGCGCTTAAAGCAGAACATGCGTGCCGTGGATCTGGTTGCCCGGATTGGCGGAGAAGAGTTCTTGGTCGTTATGCCGGGCACAGGCAGAGTTGCGGCCCGCAAAGCCGCGCTGCGCCTGTGTGAAAAAATCGCGGAAAAGCCATTCTCATTGCCCGGAAGCGCAACTCAGATCACCGCAACGATCTCCATCGGCCTTGCGGTCAGCGCAGCGCAAGCGGACCTGTTCGACCAAAATCCCAAACTGATGGATACCGATCCTAACGCCCTAATCGACCGTGCCGACCGCGCACTTTACGCGGCCAAGGAACGCGGCCGGAACCGGTTCATCCAAGATCAAGCAGCGGCTTAGCACCTGAATCTTTCAGACGGTCTGAAAGATTCAGGTGCTAGTCCCGATCTTTGTTCTTACGTGGCCCTTTGGCCAGCACCGCTTCGAGCCGCTTTGCATAAGTGGCGCGCTCGGCCTCGGTCATTGCCATCACCCGTGCCTTCCACGCCTCAGACAATTGCGCTTGACGGGTCTCGCCGTCTTGCAAACGGGCCTCGGTGAGCGCATCAAGCTGCGCTTCATCCAATGGGTTGGTTTTCAGCAAGGTAACCATAGCCTGCATTTGCGCCCGCCCTTCGCTGGCGCTTTTGCGCGGCGCTTTTCGAACCTCGCGGAACAGCGCGCGCCGGTCATCAGAGGGCAGCGCCCGGATCAGAGCGAAACCGCCAGCATCCGCACGCGCTGACGGGCCGCCTTTGCGATCATCCGAATGGCCACCGATGCGCCAAATCGCACCGCCCACCGCGCCCACAATCAACAGGTTCAGCGCCAGCGACAGTCCCAGCACGAGCTTGATCCAACGCTTCGTACGCACACGCGGCGCGCCGGTTTCCGGGGTTTCATCCGTCATTTTATCCATCTTCCCAAAGGCTTTCATCCGCGGCATCCACCGCAAACCATGTATCCCCCAACACCAGTGACAGGCTGTCCGCCTGCGCCGCGCCCGAGAGCAGCAGTGCCGGGTCCGGCATGCCCTGCGGCGCGGCCACGCCGATCCACAGGCCAACCAAACCTGCAGCAACCGCGCTGCCCGGCAATGTCACCTGCGCCGGAATGGCATCCAGCGCCGCACTGATCCGCGCCCAAAGCGAGGGGCGTTTCGGCCCCGCGCCCATCTGCGCTGCCGCCGTGGCCGCATCGGCCGCGATCCGCGCCATGAAATCGGCGCTTGGCGCTGGCACCGCGCGGCGCTGCGCGTCGAAAAGCGCGTCCAACTCCGCTTCGGTCAGCTCTGATTTGTCATCACGTGTCGTCATCTTCGAACCCCAGTTCTGCGCGGCGGCCAGCCAACAGCCCCTTCAGGGCGCGCTTGCCCCGAGAGAGCAGGCTTTCCACCGCTTCCACCGACCCGCCGATAGTTTCGGCAATCTGCGGGTTGGACATCCCTTCCATATGGCGCAGCACCACCGCGTGGCGCTGCCGATCCGGCAATTGGCGCAGCGCATCGTGCAAGGCCTTGGCCCGGCTGCGCGCGATAAGCTGAGCCTCAACGCCCGGAGTTGGATCGGCGGGTGCGTCGATCTCATCCAGCCCCGCCATCGCCCGCGCACCGCCAGAACGGCGCATCCGGTCGATGCACAGGTTGCGCGCCACGCCGTAACACCAGGTCGTCAGCTTCGCGCCGCCGTCCGCATCCCAAGCCGGGGCCGCGCGCCACAGACGCAGCAGCGTTTCCTGTGCCACATCTTCCGCCTCGGCCCGGTCGCCCAGCATCCGGAACGCCTGCGCCAGAATGCGCGGGCCCAGATCGCGCGCAAGCACCTGCGCCGCCTGCCCGTCTCCGGCGGCGGCGCGGGCCAAAAGCGCCGCCTGCGCCTGAGCCGATCCTGTGTCTTCAACCATCACCCGCCCCAGTTAGCCCGCGCCCGGCGCTCTCGCAACCGGACACGAACCTGCTCGCGTTAGTCTTTCTTCGGCTTGCGCTTGCCGCCGCGCTTGTCGGCCATCTCGTCGAACTCCGCGCGTGAGATTTGCCCGTCGCCATCGGCATCCACCCGGTCAAAGCGCTTGTCGCCGCGCCTTTCGACAGCCGCCAATTCCTCTTGGCTCAGCTGCTTGTCACCGTTGGTGTCCAGCCGCGACATCATCCGTTCGGCCCGCTTCGCGGCGCGCTCTTGCCCGCGTGCGGTCAATTCTTCAAGGCTCAGCAACCCGTCGCCATCGTTGTCCAGCGACGCCCGGCGCGCATCGGCATGCGCCTTCATCTCGGCCTTGGAGATGGCCCCATCGCCATT
The DNA here is from genome assembly GCA_964590545.1 of uncultured Rhodobacterales bacterium. GTDB lineage: Bacteria > Pseudomonadota > Alphaproteobacteria > Rhodobacterales > Rhodobacteraceae > Aliishimia. The sequence continues at coordinate 9,715 of CAZPXE010000028.1, forward strand.
GGTATCCAGCATTTCGAAACTCGGGCGGTTCTCCCGCGCCGAGGCAGCGCCAACGGCAAGGGACAAGCCCCCGGCGGCGATCAGAGTGCTCAGAACGAGAAGTCGTGCAGAATGTTTCATGTCATCTTTCCTGTATCACTTATCCGCCCGGTTTTTCGGCGCGGTCATAAAGGTACACGCGGGGCGGTGCAGTTTCCGTCGCAAAAAAATTTCAGATGTCAGAGAAAAAGGCCGAAGACTTGCTTGATGCGGCACGTCGTCCCTGTGACAGGCCGTCCGGTTTCCCTTTGCCGCCGCAGGCACAATATATCTAGTTCCCAACAATCGATACGTGATCCTTCCCCATGACACCGGACATTGACTCTGAACCTCAGGCCGTTGCGCCTCAGGACGCGGAACGCCTTATGTGGCCAGCCCTACAACGCGGTTTTCGGCGCAAATGCCCGAATTGCGGCAGCGGCCCGCTGATGCGGTCCTATCTGAAGGTGAACGACACCTGCCCGGTCTGCCGGGAGGAATTGTACCACCACCGTGCAGATGATGGGCCAGCCTATCTGACTATTTTGATCGTCGGTCACATCATGATCCCGTTGCTGCACCTCTATTTTGTTTGGTACCGGCCAGAACCTTTGGTGCTGTTCACAATCTTCGCGGTTGGCTCTGTCGGATTGTCGCTCTACCTTCTGCCAAGGTTCAAGGGCGCCGTGGTGGCGTTTCAATGGGCGCGATACATGGGCGGGTTCGGAAGCGCAGGCTAACCTGCGCCCGGCACATAGCAGGGCAGGACAGCGCAGGCGATGACCACAGACAAATCAGCAATCCGCAACGCGGCCACCGTGATCGTGCTGCGCGACCGGGCCACACGCCCGCATATCCTGATGGGCCAGCGCGGCGCGAAGGCGGCCTTCATGCCGAACAAATTCGTCTTTCCCGGCGGTGCGGTGGATGCGGGCGACGGCGATGTGCCGCTCGCCGCGCCCTTGCCCGACACCTGCCATGCCCGGCTTGGCGAAGACATCATCATGCCCCCCATCACCGCCGAAGCCCTCGCAGCCGCTGCGATCCGGGAGCTGTGGGAAGAAACCGGCCAAGTCCTTGGCCAATCCGACGAATGGGCCGATGCGCCAGACGACTGGACCAGCTTCGCCGCCACCGGCCACCGCCCCAATGCCGCACCGTTGCAATTCGTCTTCCGCGCCCTGACCCCGCCGGGTCGCCCGCGCCGCTTTGATGCGCGGTTCTTTTTAGTGGATGCGGCGGACCTGAAGTCCGACCTCGACGATTTCTCTGCCGCGTCCGATGAGCTGTCGCATCTGCAATGGGTCGATCTGGAAGAGGCGCGCCGCTTCGACATGCCCTTCATCACCGAAGTGGTGCTGAGCGAAGTGCAAAAGCGCGCCGCCAGCACCGCGCCGCCCGCCTCGGTCCCGTTCTTCAAGAATAACGAGGAAGAAAACCTGTTCCTGCGGCTCTATGGAAAGCCGATGCCCGATTAAGTTCGGTGACGGCGACCAAGCCGCGCCTCACGGAGCGTCACAGCATCAGGATCAGTCCCAAGATCGACCCGGCCAGTATCGCGATCCCGATCAGCTCCCGCGCGCTCACTTTCTCGCGGAAAAACAGCACCGACGCGATCAGGCTAAAGATCACTTCGACCTGCCCCACCGCCTTCACATACGCGGCGTTCTGTAGGGTGAAGGCCGTGAACCAGCCGAATGAGCCGGCCATCGAGAAGATGCCCACGAACCCGGCCACGCGCCACGCGCGCAGGACGCGGCCCACCTCCGGCGCATCGCGCAGGCCCATCCAGATTGCCATCGCCACCATTTGCATTGCCGTTACCGCCGACAGGGTGATCCCGGCCCGCAGCAGCGGGTCATCGGCTACAATCTCAAGCGACGCGCCGCGATAGGTCACCGCCGACACAGCAAAGAGCAGGCCCGAGGTCAGGCCCAGTCCCGCCGTCGGGCTCCACATCCGCCGCCAGACCGATTGCGCGCCGCCGGGGATGTCCGACAGGATCAGCATCCCGATCACTCCGACAAAGATGAATCCAAGTGCCGCGAGGCTCACCCGGTCGCCCAGCAGCACCAGCCCAACCAGCACCGTCATGATCACTTCAGTCTTGGTAAAGGTCATGCCCACGGCGAAATTCCGGTGCTGAAACAGCATCACCGCACAGACTGTCGCCAAAATCTGCGCCGCGCCGCCCGCCACGCCATAGGCCCAGAAGGCCGGTGTCAGCGCGGGCAGCGCCTGATCCGTGACAGTCAGATAAATCGCCAGGCAGACCGCCACCAAGGGCGCGGAATACAAGAACCGCGCAAAAGTCGCGCCGGAGGCCGATAGCCCAGCCCCCGCCAGCCACTTTTGCAGCATAAACCGCACGGTTTGAAAACTGGCCGCCGCCAGCGCGGCGAAAATCCACAAGCTCATAGCGCCCCTGATGGCGCAGCTTTACTCCGAAGGCCAGAGCGGATGCGGCACCGGGTCCTTCGCGCGCAGGAAGTGCCGGCGGAACACTTGCGCGTAAGAGGCATAGGCATAGCCCCCGTTGCGCGTCAGATAGCGCGCCCGGTCGCGGGCGTAAAGCGCAGGCAATTGATACCACGGCACGCGCGGATGCATGTGGTGAACGACGTGTAAACTGTTGTTCAGGAACAGAAAGGCCAGCGGGCAGGCCCCTTCGATAACAACGGTGCGGTGGGTTGCGTCCTCATGGGCCTGATGCTCAAGAAAGGTGCGGATTTTCAGCACCGACAACGCGGCATAACAGGCCAGCAGATAGGCCCAGATCGGCAGCGCGCTCAGCCAGACCAGCGCCAGCACCAACGCGCAGCCCGGCAGATGCCAGAGCCAGCCGCGCAGCACCGCGCCATTGCCCGCCCGGATCGCGGCCCAGTCAGAGGCCATGAAACTCAGCTGACCCAGCATCGGCCCCACCAGCATCCGCCCTGCCAGCGTGTTGTTCACCCGACGCGCCACGCGCAGCCAGCCCGGCATCAAAGCCCAGCCTGCCGGGTCCAGATAGTTGCTTTCAGGGTCGTCATAAGGATCGGTCAGCAGCGAATCCCGGTGATGCGCCAGATGCGTGTCGCGAAAGCGGACATACGGCACCGCAAGGCCCGGATTGACCAGCATCAACGCCTCCCCCGCCCGGCGCGAGGGCAACGGGTGCCCGTGGCACACCTCATGCGTGAGAGAGGCGTGCAGCACCAGCAGCGGCACCAGCACCACCGCCGCCAGCCATGTTGACCACGGCGCAAACACGCCCAGCGCCAGCGCCCAACCGCCGAAGACCAGCGCAATCAACGCCAATGTCGGCCATTCCACTTCCGCGGGTTGTCTGTCTGGCAAGCGAGTAGAGCCTTGCGCCATATGGCAAATTCCGTTTTGTCCCCTCCCCGCGACGCTAAGCAGATCACGCAAGTGTGACCAGTTCGGAAATTGTTAACATCTCCCCGCATTGGTGATAATTCTCACGCTATGCCGGAGATTATCGACAAACGCGACCGCGCCCAGACCTTCCGCACCCGCCTGATGCAGGCGATGCAAGGCAGTGGCACCAATCAGACCGCGCTGGCCCGCCGCATCGGGGTGGATCGCTCGACCCTTTCCCAAGCCCTGTCCGATGACGGCCCCCGCCTGCCCGGCGCGCATATCGTGGCGGGTTGCGCAGCGGCGCTTGGGGTGTCGGCGGATTGGTTGTTGGCCCTGTCGGACCGCCCCGAAAGCGCACAGGACCTCGCCGCCGCGGCACAGGGTATGACCGAAGCCGACCGCGCGTTGATTGATGAGCAGATTTTCGACTGGCATCGCGAGGCGCAGGGCTACAAAATCCGTCACGTCCCCGCCGCGCTGCCCGATATGCTCAAGACCGAGGCGATGCTGGAATGGGAATACCGCCAGCATCTGGGCCGTACGACACGGCAGGCGATTTCCGCCTCGCAAGAGCGGCTGGACTGGATGCGTGGCGCGCAATCCGACTATGAAATTGCCTTGCCGCTGCATGAGCTTGACAGTTTTGCAAGCGGTACTGGGTACTACGCCGACCTGCCCGAAGCGGTCCGCGCGGCGCAACTTGAGAACCTGATCACCCTGTGTGATCAGCTTTACCCGCGCCTTCGGCTCTACCTTTTCGACGCGCGACAGGTCTATGCCGCACCGCTCACGCTGTTCGGCCCTTTGCTGGCGGTCGTCTATGTGGGCGGCCACTACCTCACCTTCCGCGACCGCGACCGGATCGAGACGCTGACGGGCCATTTCGACACGCTGGTTCGCGCGGCGGCATTCACGGCGCGCGATGTGCCGGACTATTTGCGAAAGCGCGTGGACTGATTGATCTTGCGGGACCGGAGGGCCAGCCCTCCAGACCTCCCGGGATATTTGAAGCACAAAGAAGGGGGCGTGCCCTAGGGTGGTTCCGTTTCGGGGCGTGAGGGGTCGTTTTTGCGCGGCATGTTGCGGGCGCGAGCGGGTAGGTCTGCGCGCATGTATGTGCTGCACTATGCCCCAGACAATGCCTCGCTCATCGTGCGCCTTGCGCTTGAAGAGGCGCGCGCGCCCTACCGGACCGAGTTGGTAGACCGGATGGCCAAGGCCCAGCGCAGCCCGGCCTATTTGGCGCTGAACCCGGCGGGGCTGATCCCGGCGCTTGAGACGCCCGATGGGGTGATGTCGGAAACGGCAGCGATCCTGCTGTATCTGTCGGAGCGACACGCGGGACTGTTTCCGCCGCCCGGCGATCCAGCCCGCGCGCAGGCGCTGCGCTGGCTGATCTATGTGGCGAACACGCTGCATCCGGCTTTGCGGGTTCTGTTTTATCCTGAGAAATATGTTGAGGGCGACACTGGCCCACTCCTCGCCAAGACCAAGCGGAACGTTTCGGCGCATTTGAGCCTGCTGGAAACGAATTTGGGCAACGCGCCTTTCCTGACCCGCGCGTATATCTGTTGCTGTTTGCGGTGGTGCGCGCTCTACGGGCCGGAGGATCGGGCGTGGTTTCGCTTGTCCGATACACCGCATTTGCAAGGCATTGCAGCGGAGTTGGAGGCACGGCCCTGCACCCAAGCCGCGCAGGAGGCCGAAGGGTTGGGAGCGACGCCCTTCACCGCACCGCACTATCCGAACCCGCCAGAGGGGGTTGCACTTTAGCCATGTTCCTATCCGTCTTCGATATGTTCAAGGTCGGCATCGGCCCCTCCTCGTCCCACACGATGGGGCCGATGGTGGCGGCGGCGCGGTTTCTGGACATGATGCGCGCCTCGCCGTTTCAATTTGCTGGCCTGCGCGCCTCACTGCACGGCTCGCTAGCCTTCACTGGGGTAGGTCATGCGACGGACCGGGCGACGGTGCTGGGGCTAATGGGATTTACGCCTGACACATATGACCACAATCAGGCCGAGGCGGCGTTGGCCCGGTTGCAGGGCGGAGCCGCGATTGAGCTGGGCGGTCTGCCACCGCTCCGCTTCGATCCCGCCAAGGACCTGATCTTCGACTATGACCACGCCCTGCCCGGCCACGCCAATGGGATGATCCTGATGGCCACGGATGCGCAGGGGGATGTGACCTTGCAGCAGGTGTTCTACTCCATCGGCGGCGGTTTCGTGATGACCGAAGAAGAACTCGCCGCCGGGAAGGCCACCGACGAAGGCGCACCCGTGCCTTACCCGTTCAAGACCGCTGCGGAGATGTTGGAGATGGCCGCCACCTCCGGCAAATCCATCGCCGGGATGAAGCGCGACAATGAGGTGTCGCGCAATGGGGCGGTGCATCTGCGCGAGGGCACCGCGCGGCTTTGGCAGGTGATGAGCGCATGCATCGACCGGGGCCTGACGAGCGAGGGCGAGTTGCCCGGCGGCCTCATGGTCAAGCGCCGCGCCAAGGGCATCCATGACAAGCTGATAGCAGAGCGGGGCATGAACATGACCGCGCCGCACACGATAAACGACTGGATGAGCGTCTATGCCATGGCCGTGAACGAAGAGAACGCCGCCGGGGGTCAGGTCGTCACCGCGCCGACCAATGGCGCGGCGGGGGTGCTGCCCGCGACGCTGCGCTACTACCTTGACCACGTGCCGGGCGCGTCACAGGCCCATGTAGAAGACTTCCTGCTGACCGCCGCCGCCATTGGCGGGCTGGTGAAGTTCAACGCCTCGATCTCTGGCGCTGAAGCAGGGTGTCAGGCGGAGGTTGGCAGCGCCGCCGCCATGGCCGCCGCTGGCCTTTGCGCCGTGTTGGGCGGCACGCCAGAGCAGATCG
>CAZPXE010000029.1:0-15938 GCA_964590545.1 uncultured Rhodobacterales bacterium
AGGTCAAATGGCCCGATAGTGAGCATGCGATTTACATCACCATCAACGATCTGGTCCAGGGCGGGCATCGGCGCCCCTTCGAAGTGTTCATCAACTCCAAGAATATGGAGCATTTCGCATGGACCGTGGCGCTGACCCGGATGATTTCGGCGGTGTTCCGGCGCGGCGGCGATGTGTCCTTCGTGGTCGAAGAACTCAAAGCCGTGTTTGACCCACGCGGCGGGGCGTGGATGAAGGGGAAATACATCCCTTCGATCCTCGCAGCCATCGGCGGGGTGATCGAGCAGCACATGATCCGCATCGGCTTCATCGAGGGCGAGGGGATGGGCCTGAAGTCCGACCCGCAAGCGGATGTCGTGAACCTCGACGCGCCGCGTGGCAAAGCCTGCCCCAGTTGCGGCAGCTATGACATGCGCATGGTCGAAGGTTGCATGACTTGCGCGTCATGCGGGTTTAGCAAATGCGGCTAGGCAGCGCGTAGCAAACTCACTTCCGGTGCGGTGAGGCGGCGGCGCGCATGGGGGCCGTATATGAACGGGTCTTGCGCGACGTCCGGGAAGGCGGCTTCAAGCCAGGTGCGATCCACCGGGGCGAGGGCGTTCAGGGGCAGATCGGCGGGGTGAAAACTGGCGAGATCGATGCCATTCGCGGTGATGATTTCGTGCGCATCGAAAAAGAGCAGTACGTAGCGCAGCGGGTTCGAGGCGATTTGCGGTTTTGTTCCCAGCGATTGTGCTTCCATCAGCACATCGTCCGTGTTGAACAATGCTCGAGCTGCGCTATCGCAGACAGCGATGTGTTGCGACGGGGCGACGTTGACGGTGTGCCCGCCTTGTCGAACCTGCTTTGGCCCCAGATGCGGCGCGAGCATCAACCGTGCTTGGCTGACCGGCAGTGAGCCAACCCACCGCAACGGCTGCGCGCCGTGATCGCGGGTCTGCACCAGATCGCCGGGGCGCAGCCGGTTGGCACGGGTGGGGCCGCTAGGGGTGGTGATCAGGCTAAGATGGCAAAGGCCCGTGACTTGCATATCGACGCCTTGCTGCGGCACCGGGTCGAGCGATTGGCGCACGACCCACATCTCCGTGTCTTCCGGCGGAAGACCGTCATAGCAAACCAGCAGCGGTTGCGCGCCGTTTTCGATCACCGCCAAAACATAGCTAGACAGGCCATCAGTGATGGTGAAATTGCGCGACAGAAGCGGCTCGCGCTCGAAATCGGGTACGCCTTCAGCGCCGAGCCGCTTGCGAGCCTGCACGCGCAACGCCTGCATCGGCTCAGACCCGGTGAGTCGCAGCAAAGTTTGCGGCCCGTCCATACGAAGAGCTTCGCCACGCCAAGACCACGCCGCCCCCGCATGAAGTGCGCTGCGTTTTGGGGCGCGCACTCCGTCCAATTCGGTCTGGGACCACGGAATGACAAAGATACCGGAATAGCCCGATGCCATGTCGTTTGCCTGCTCGCTTTTTTGTATATTACGAGCAGGTTACTGCAGAAACCTCATGTGGGAAAGTGATTTATCCACATGTGGATAACCCTGTGTATCGCTGTGTTCAGCTTTCCGGTGGCACAAGCGCGCGGATCACCGCAAACGCGCTCTCCGACGCCCAATCCGCATCACCCCGCAATCGCGCAACCTCGCGGCCCTCGGCGTCAAGGATCAGAGTAATCGGCAGGCCAAATATGCCCATCTCGGCGGCGAGTTTCTGCTTTGGGTCCTGATGGCGTGGCAAGTTATCCACACCAATTTCGTCGAAGAACTTCTTGATCCCCTTAGGAGAATTGCGCCCAGTAGCAATCGTCACCACCTCAAACGTATCGCCGCCAATCTCCGATTGCAGCTCTGACAGGTGCGGCATTTCCTTGCGGCAGGGCGCACACCACGTCGCCCAGAAATTGAGTACAACCACTTTGCCCTGATACGCGCTCAGAGGCATTTCGCCCGCGCCGTCGGCCAGTTGAAATGGCACCTGACTGACCTCTTTTGGCTCGGCGTGAATGACCAGCTTCTTCATGTCGCCTTCGCGCGCCTCAGCCGCCGCGTCCAGATCGGCAAGAGCAGGGCTGGCACCAAAGGCTAGGGCGGTATAAACAGCAGCCGCAATCAGCTTTTTCATCTTCTCTCCGGGCATCAAAACCATGACAGACAATTCCTCGAACCAGATGTGGGGTGGGCGGTTCAGCGCCGGTGTGGACTCGATCATGGAGGCAATTAATGCCTCGATCTCGTTTGACCAGCGCCTTGCCGCGCAAGACATCGCAGGCTCGCGGGCCCATGCGGCGATGCTTGCCGCACAAGGCATCATTAGTGATAACGATGCAAAGGCCATTCGGGAAGGGCTTCTCACGGTCTTGTCAGAGATTGAGGGCGGGACGTTTCAGTTTTCGGCGGCGCTGGAGGATATCCACATGAATGTGGAAGCCCGCCTGAAAGAGATCATCGGCGCGCCCGCAGGCCGTTTGCACACAGGCCGCTCGCGCAACGACCAAGTCGCGCTCGATTTCCGCATGTGGGTGCGCGATCAATGCGATCAAGCTATTGAAGGCATTCAGGCTTTGATGCGCGCACTGCTTTCGCAGGCCGAGGCGGGCGCGGATTGGGTCATGCCCGGTTTTACCCATCTGCAAACCGCGCAGCCCGTAACATGGGGCCACCACATGATGGCCTATGTGGAAATGCTGTCGCGTGACCTCGCCCGCATGCAGGACGCCCGCGCGCGCATGAACCAATCGCCACTGGGCGCTGCCGCGCTCGCGGGCACTTCTTTCCCCATCGACAGGGACATGACGGCCCAAGCGCTCGGCTTCGACGCCCCCATGGCGAACTCGCTCGATGCGGTGGCCGACCGCGATTTTGCGCTGGAATTTCTGAGCGCTGCGTCGATTTGTGCCATGCATCTGAGCCGTCTGAGCGAGGAGTTGGTCATCTGGTCCTCCGCGCAATTCCGCTTCGTGCAACTGTCGGACAGCTTCTCCACCGGCTCGTCGATCATGCCGCAAAAGAAAAACCCCGACGCCGCCGAGCTGATCCGCGCCAAGATCGGGCGTATCTTCGGCGCGCAAACCGCGCTGCTGATGGTGATGAAGGGCCTGCCGCTGACCTATTCAAAGGACATGCAGGAAGACAAAGAACAAACCTTCGACGCTGCCGACACCCTGATGCTGGCGCTGGCCGCGATGGAAGGCATGGTGCGCGACATGACCGCAAATCGCGACGCGCTGGCGGCGGCGGCCGGGTCCGGTTTTTCGACCGCGACTGACCTTGCCGATTGGCTCGTTCGGGTCTTGGGCCTGCCCTTTCGCGATGCACACCACGTCACAGGAAGCCTTGTGGCGATAGCGGAACAGAAGGGTGTCGACCTGCCGGATCTGAGCCTGACAGACATGCAATCGGTGCATGCGGGGATCACCCAAAGTGTCTACGACGTTCTGACAGTGGAAAATTCCGTCGCAAGTCGTATATCCTATGGGGGAACCGCGCCGACACAGGTGCGCGCGCAAATCGCCCGCTGGAAGGAGCGTCTCGCATGATCCGACTGATTGCCGCCTTGCTAACCGCCGCAGCCCTGACGGCCTGTGGCGCGGATGGAGAGCCGATCCAACCCACCGCAAACCTTGGCGTGAATGTCTCGAACTCCGGCGTGAATTTGGGTGCTTCGATCGGCGCGCGCAAAGGCCCTGTCAGCGTGAACGTAAACGTCTTTTGATGCCGTCCCCCTTGCGCCTTTTGTACCTTGCTCTGGCGATCTGGGGTACGATCCACCCGATGAGCTACTTCATCGCGTGGTTTAACGAAAATGGCTATGATATCATGGCGATGGTCGATGCTTGGCATGCAAATGCGGCCTCGTCCGGCCTTGTCTGGGATCTGACGGTCGCCGCCGTGACGCTGACCATCTGGATCATCGCCGAGGTGTCGGTGCGCCGCAACTGGATCGGCCTGATCGCTATTCCGGCGACCTTTTGCATTGGGGTCAGCTGCGGCCTGCCTCTGTATCTGTTCTTGCGTACACGGCCGGTCTAAGCGACGCGCCTCCTTCTTTGGGTTTCAAATACCTCGGGGAAGGCCACAGGCCGGGAGCAGAGCCCCCTATTGGATTTGCGCTAAATCTGAAACAATCGCGCCATATTTTGACCATTTTCCCTTGCTACGCGAAGGTAAATCTCCGCAGCGAGGCCACCGATGACCACTCTTGCCCCCACCGACAAAGCCCTTTTGGGCGCGCCGAAAACACCGAAACCACCTGCGTCGGACACGCTGATCCGCATTGCGCGTGACTTTGGCGTCAGCCCTTTGCGGCAAATGCGCGAGATGTGGGCGCTGCGGCGCGGGCCGGGGAAGCTCTCGGCGCAGGAATATGTTTCAACTGGCGCGTTCCGACCTGAATTTGACGCTGCTGCAAAGCAGGAGTTTGTGGGGCGTGAGGGTTCTTACCGCTTGAATATCGGCCCAAATGACCACGCTTTGACGGTCAGCCGTGGCTTTGTGCGCGACAAGATCCTCTATACCCAATTGCTTCGCTCGCTGGGCCTGCCCGCGACTGAAACCCAAGCGCTGGTGCATGCTGCGCGGCAAGTCGGCGATATGCCAGTGCTGCGTGCGCCGCAGGATGTGATGGCTTTCCTGTTGACCCGCGCGCGCTTCCCTCTGTTCGGCAAACCGGTCGAAGGGTCGGGCAGTATCGGCTCGGTGCTAATCCTGTCGGCGGATGCGAAAACCGGGATGCTGCATCTGGGCAATGGGCGCGAGATGGATATGGACGCCTTCGCCCATGAGATCATCACAGACTACCCTGAAGGCTTCCTGTTCCAGACCGCGATTGAGCAGCATGACGTGCTCAAATCGGTCACTGGCGCTGCCGTGGGGACTTTGCGGGTTGTGACCACACGGGATGAGACGGGTATAAAAACCCTCTACTCCCTGTGGAAAATCCCCTCTCCCAAAGCAATGTCAGACAACTATTGGCAAGACGGTTCAATGATCGCCGAGATCAATGAGGCTGGCCAAGTGGTGAGTTGCGCCCAAGGCGCAGGGCCGGGATATGAGAAAATTGACGCGCACCCGGTTTCGGGCGTGACCTTTGCCGGGCTGCAAATCCCCCATTGGGACAGGTTGCACGAGGTGGCCGTCGAGGCCCATGGCGTCTTCCCGGAATTCGGCATCATCGGCTGGGATATCGGGATGAGCGCCGCTGGCCCCGTTATCATCGAAGCCAACGACAATCCGTTTCATGCGCTGTACCAACTCGCCTGCGACCGGGGTGTCCGGCACGCGGAGTTCTTGCCTCGATTCGAAGCCGCGACGGCACAGACCAAGCGCCTGTTGCAGGGCCGTATCCAGACCCACAACGCACGGCAGGCTGCGAAATTGGCCTAAGCGACCTTCCGCGCGACGAGGAAATGCCCGGAGAGCTTACCCGATTGGCTCCATTGATGCTCGATTTCGAACCCGGCGCGCTCGAGCATGCCGATCAGCTCGGCTTTGTCGAAAAATTGTACCGGTGGGAAAACGCGCAGCGCGCGTCCAGCGAGGAAAAACAGGCGCATAGGCCATCCGGCCTGTTTCATGCAAACGGTGGACGAGATGAACAGACCTCCGTCCGGCATCAGCCTATTTACCTTCGCCAAAACGCCCGGCACGTCAGCGACGAGATGCAGAATCGACATACCAAGGATCATGTCGAACGGGCCATCGCTGTCTGGCAAATGTTCGATCGCGGCAACGTCGAAATCCACATTCGGCGCGCTGGCGTTCCACGCCTTTTCCCGTGCGATTTCAATCATCTTCTCGGAAAAGTCGATGGCCTTGATCTGTGCCACGTGATCCGCGTGGATCAGTGCCGTGCCACCCGTCCCGCAGCCGAATTCCAACACGTTCATGTCGGGGCGCATGTAGCTTTGTGTCACGCGCAGCTTGTGCTGATAGGCCTCTTCGTCCGCGATGGGTTGCCGCGCGTATTTTGCAGCGATCCTGTCCCAGAACCTTGGGGATGTGGTGGGTAATTTTCCGTCCAATGCCATGTCCATAATGTCACCTCTTTGGTTGATGGTGGCAAGTTAGCTATGCCTATTCATGCATGGAATTGACGAAGTTTGCCTATGATCTAAAAGAAAACGCATGAATTGGCAGGCGATCTCTTATGATTGGGCACAAGTGCGCGCGTTTTTGGCGACGGCAGAAGAGGGCTCTTTGTCCGCTGCGGCGCGGGTTTTGGGGTTAACACAGCCGACCTTGGGGCGGCAGGTGGCCGCGCTGGAGGAAACCTTAGGCGTCACGCTGTTTGAACGTAGCGGGCGCAATTGGCGTTTGACGCAAGCCGGGCGAGATTTGCTGAAGCCAGCGGCAGAAATGCGTGAAGCGGCACTCCGGTTTTCACTCAATGCGACGGGGCAGGCGCAAGCAGTTGCGGGGCCAGTCACCATCACCACCACGGACGTCATTGCAACCTATGTGTTGCCGCCCATTCTGGCTGAGTTGCGTCGTATCGCGCCGGGGATCGAGCCGCATATCGACGCCAGCAACCAAGTCCAAGACCTGACACGGCGCGAAGCCGACATTTCCATACGCCATGCCCGCCCCACGCAACAAGACTTGATCGGGAAGCTGGTAGGCGAGCGGGAGGCGTTTCTTTACGCAACGCCCGCCTATCTGGATCGTGTGGGACGGCCGGAAACTTTGCATGATATCAACCATATGGACTTCATTGGCTTCGACGATGCGGCAAAGATGATTCCGGTGATCCAATCGTTCGGCCTGCCGCTGGAAGCCGAAGCCATCCGCCTGTCCAGCACCAGCGGGCCAGTCATCGCTCAGATGGCGAAAGCGGGTTTGGGCATCACGGTGCTCACCGATGACATGGCGCACCGAACCGGGGGGCTGGAACGGATTTTGCCCGAGGCATTCTCGGTCCCGATCCCGGTCTGGCTGGTGACGCATTCGGAATTGCATACCTCACGCCGCATCCGGCTGGTGTTTGATCTGCTCGCGGATCACCTGTCGCGGCTGGGTGCGCTGGACGGGTGGTGATTGAACCCGGCGCAAAGGTGCGCTAGGCGCGTTTCATGGATCATTTTCTCTATCAAAACGGTGCGCTGCACGCCGAAGATGTCCCGCTGTCAGAGATTGCGGCTGAGGTCGGCACGCCCTTCTATGTTTATTCGACTGCGACGCTGCTGCGCCACTTCAATCTCTTCGACGAGGCGCTGAGCTGGGGCCCGCATATGGTCTGCTATGCGATGAAAGCCGCGTCCAATCAGGCGATTCTGACCACGCTGGCGCAGGCGGGCGCGGGTATGGATGTGGTGAGCGAGGGTGAATATCGCCGCGCCAAGGCCGCTGGCGTGCCGGGCGAGAAGATTGTTTTTTCCGGTGTTGGCAAGACGGCGGGCGAAATCCGCACGGCGCTGGCAGGCGGTATCCGACAGTTCAATGTCGAATCCGAGCCTGAGATGCAGGTGCTCTCGGCTGTCGCGAGTGAGATGGGGTTGGAAGCGCCGATTACCATTCGCGTGAACCCGGATGTGGACGCCAAGACCCATGCGAAAATCGCAACCGGCAAGTCCGAAAACAAATTCGGTATTCCGATCTCGCGTGCCCGCGAAGTCTACGCTCTCGCTGCGCGCCTGCCGGGGCTGAAAGTGATTGGGATCGACGTTCACATCGGCTCGCAACTTACTGAATTGGAACCGTTTGAGCTGGCCTACGAAAAGGTTGCCGAACTCACCGAGCAGTTGCGCGCCGACGGGCATGACATCACGCGGCTGGACCTCGGTGGCGGTCTGGGCATCCCCTATACCCGCTCCAACGAAGCGCCGCCGCTGCCCACGGATTACGGCGCGCTGGTGCAGCGCACGGTGGGGCATCTGGGCTGCGAGATTGAGATCGAACCGGGGCGGCTGATTGCCGGGAATGCCGGGCTGCTGGTCTCTTCTGTGATCTATGTAAAATCGGGCGAGGGGCGCGATTTTCTGATCCTCGATGCGGCGATGAACGATTTGATCCGCCCCGCGATGTATGACGCGCATCACGACATTATTCCGGTGATTGAGCCGGATGCAGGGGCCGAACAGACCACCTACGACATCGTTGGCCCGGTCTGCGAAAGCGGCGATACCTTCGCCAAACAGCGCACCATGCCGCAGGTCTCCAGCGGCGATCTGGTCGCCTTCCGCTCGGCCGGAGCCTATGGCGCGGTGATGGCGAGCGAGTACAATACCCGTCCCCTCATCCCCGAAGTGCTGGTGCAGGGCGATCAATTCGCGGTTATCCGCCGACGTCCAACCTTTGACGAAATCATCAATCGCGATACCATACCGGAGTGGCTAACGACTTCTTAACGCCACACTTGTAAAGGAGTGCCCCATGGCCAGCTTTTCGCAGCACGACCGCAAGCGCACGTTGAAGTCGGTGCGCGTCCCTCTGCTGCTGACGCGGCTGGGCATGCTGGCAGAGCGTTTGATACTGAGCCTTTGGCCGCTCTTTAGTGTTGTTTTGCTGGTCCTTGCGGCCCTGATGCTGGGCCTGCAGGACATCGTTCCCATCGAGATTGTCTGGGGCGCTGCGGTTGTCTCCGTCGGCGGTCTGATCGGTGGTTTGGCCTATGGTTTGCGCCGCTTCCGCCTGCCAACCAAAGAAGACGCGCTTGCCCGGCTCGACGAATCCCTGCCGGATAGGCCTATCCGCTCGCTCCTCGACGGGCAGGCCATCGGGCGCGAGGATGCGGCCACAGCGGCGGTTTGGCGCGCACACCAAGCCCGTATGGCGGAACGCGTCGCGACGGTTGAACCGGTGCTGCCGGAAGTGAATACCGCGCCCCGAGACCCCTATGCGCTGCGCTATGTGGCGATGGTGGCTTTTGCCGTTGCTCTGCTGTTTGGCTCTGTGTGGCGGGTCGGTACAGTGACGGATATGGCCCCCGGTGCGGGCGATGCGTTGGCCTCTGGTCCGGTCTGGGAAGGCTGGGTCGAGCCGCCAAGATATACTGGTTTGCCAACGCTTTACCTGAATGATCTGCCCGGTGGCGATATGCGTGTCCCGCTCGGCAGTTTGGTCACTGTTCGCCTCTATGGCGAGGTCGGCGCGTTGACGCTGGCCGAAACCGTCTCGGCCCGCATTGGTGAGGTGCCGCCCGCGTCTGACCCTGCTCAGGATTTCGTGATCCGACAGTCAGGGCAGATCGAAATCGCTGGACCCGGGGGCCGTGTCTGGGACGTGGTGATGCTGCCGGACGCTGCACCAACTGTGCGCAGGATGCCGAATATGGAAACCTCTGCGCTGGGCGAGGTCACGATGCCTTTCACCGCGCGGGATGATTATGGCGTTGAGGCAGGTGAAGTGCGCTTTTCGCTGGATTTGGCGGCTGCCGACCGCCGCTATGGGCTGACGATAGAGCCTGAACCGCGCCCGGATCTGGTTGTACCGCTGCCCATTCCGGTAGCGGGCAATCGGGGCGAATTTGTCGAAAGCCTTGTTGAAAATTTCTCGAAGCATCCTTGGGCGAATTTGCCGGTTATAGTACAGTTGTCGGCGCTAGATGCGGCGGAGCAGGAAGGGCTTTCAGAGCCTGAACAGATTACACTGCCGGGGCGGAGATTCTTTGATCCGCTCGCTGCGTCGGTCATTGAACTGCGCCGGGATGTGCTGTGGAACCGCGAAAATACAGCCCGCACTGCCCAAATTTTACGCACCTCAACGCACCGCCCGCAAGATATCTTCCGGTCTGAAACAACCGCTCTGCGCGCGCGAAAACTGATCGACCGGATGGAGGTGTTGGCCCGCTACGATTATTCGGACGAGACGCAACAAGAGCTTGCCGAAGAGCTTTGGGGGCTGGCAATCATAATCGAAGACGGTGATCTGGCTGATGCTCGCGCAAGGATGGAACGCGCGCGCGAGCGGCTTGAAGAAGCTATGCGCAACGGTGCGAGCCCAGAAGAAATCGCTGAACTGATGCGTGAGTTGCGACAAGCAACCGAAGATTACATGCAACAGATGCAACAGCAAGCGCAGCGCAATC
The DNA here is from genome assembly GCA_964590545.1 of uncultured Rhodobacterales bacterium. Classification (GTDB taxonomy): domain Bacteria; phylum Pseudomonadota; class Alphaproteobacteria; order Rhodobacterales; family Rhodobacteraceae; genus Aliishimia. The sequence goes on from CAZPXE010000029.1 coordinate 10,017, forward strand.
AGCAAGATGGCCAGCAGGGCGAACAACAGCCCATGGACCCGAACGCGATGCAGATGACGCAGGATGATATCCAGCGGATGATGGACCGTATTCAGGAACTCATGGAGCAAGGCCGAATGGCTGAGGCTGAGCAGGCACTGCAGGAACTGCAGGAATTGCTCGACAATATGCAGATGGCGCAGAACGGCCAACAAGGTCAGGGCCAAAACCCGGGCCAACAGGCGATGGAAGGACTGGCCGAAACTCTGCGCGAGCAACAGGGCCTATCGGATGAAGCGTTTCGTGATTTGCAGGAGCAGTTCAATCCAAACGCGCAGGCTGGTGAAAGCCAAGGCAACGAAGGTCGCAATGGAAATCAGGGCCAGGGCGAGAGCCATGAGCAAGGTCAGCAACAGGGGCAAGGCCAAGGGTCCCAACAGGGGCAGCAACAAGGTCAAAATCAGGGCCAAAATCAGGGTCAGGCACAAGGTGGGCAAAGCGGCGGAGCGCAAGGTATGGAAGACAACCTTGCTCAACGTCAGCGGGACCTGCGCGATGAGCTAGACCGCCAGCAACGAAGCCTGCCGGGGCAAGGATCGCCGGAAGGTGATGCAGCGCGTGATGCGTTGGATCGGGCAGGTCGCGCTATGGAGAACGCCGAAAATCAACTCAGCAACAACGACTATGCGGGCGCAATAGATAGCCAAAGTCAGGCTATGGACGCGCTGCGCGAAGGCATGCGTCAACTTGGCGAAGCGATGCAGCAAGAGCAACAGCAAGGCCAACAGGGGCAAGGGAACACTGAAGGTGACCGCCGTTCGACCAATTCAGACCCGCTTGGTCGCAGCGATGGAAACAACGGCGGGACCAGTGACGAAGCCGGCAATCTGTTGCAAGGAGAGGATGTGTATCGCAGAGCCCAAGATTTGCTGGATGAAATCCGCCGTCGTTCCGCCGAAGCAGAGCGGCCTGATGAAGAACTGGACTATCTCAATCGCCTGCTGGACCGTTTCTGATCCAGCACAGCGCCGCGTAGCGACGCCGATTTTCTGTTTATAGTGAATTTCCTGCGCTTAAGCCTATTCGAACGGGTGCAAGGTCGAAGTGTCGCCACAGTCAGGACTGATCCGCGGCCTCAGCCTGCGCTTCAAGCCACTCTAGAAGCGTAGCCATATGCCCGTTGAGCCATACGCGCTGGTTATCAACCCAAGTTACATAACTGCTGATCCATGGATCGGCTTGGGGAAATGTCTCGGCAATCTGTGGGGCAAAAACATACAACAGCACCGCAGCGGCGAACACCGCCATCGACACCACGAAGCCGCGCCGGAAACTGCGTTTTTTTCGAATGCGGATCGGCGCATCAGGTGAGATGCCACCTCCCGCGACGTCCCGGTCCTCGGCAGAGCGCAAGGTCGAGTTGATCTCTTCGATGTCAGGCAGAAGTTCACGGCGCGAGTTGACCGGCTCGTCGATGGTCGTTTGGGCGGGTTCAGCCGCAGCGTTCGGCTGCTCAGCAACCGGTACTGATGGGGCGGGCTCCGCCTCTGGCAAATTCAGATCTGTCTGCACTTCAAGCGCTTCTGCAGCCCGCGCAGCAGTCTCGCGTTCAGCTTCTTCGCGCAAGACGTCCGCTACGTTGGGATCAATCTCACGCTTTGTTGGGGCCGGTACAGAAGGTGGCTCAGAAACAGCGCTGGGCTCTGGTTGCGTATCAAGCTGCGGAGCGGGGTCGGCGGCGGCGTCTTCTAGATCTATCGGAAAGTCAGGATGGTGCTGAAACCAAGTCTTTCCGCAATTCGAACATTCTACATCGCGACCATCATGAGGGATGACACTGCCCGGCACTTCGTACTGCGCATCACAATTGGGACAGATTATCCGCATCCGTTCGACAGTCCCCGCCACCCACGGCGCACCCCGCGCCGAATTTTGGTCTGTGTCCAACATCTTGTAGCCTCGCGAGCGTAAATTGCAACGCATTGGTTCTGCCATGCATTGAATCCCGGGGCGGGCTGAGGCAGAAAAGAAACAACCAAAGATGCAACCAACTGCAATGAGACAGGGCCGTGATCGAGCTGGATAATGTGGCCTATAGCTATGGTGGCGGCGAACTGCTGACGGGCGTTTCGCTGAAATTGGCTCCCGGTTCGTTCCATTTTCTGACTGGGCCTTCCGGCGCAGGCAAGACGACCTTTTTACGTCTGTGTTATGGTGCTTTGTCGCCGACAGCAGGCGTGGTTCGGGTGTTTGAAAACGATTTGAGGCAGATGGATCGCGACCATGTCGCCTTGATGCGGCGCAAAGTCGGTGTGGTTCATCAGGATTGCCAGTTTCTCGACCATCTTCCTGTGGCAGAAAACATTGCCTTGCCGCTAAGCGTTTCCGGCTTCGATATGGACGCGGAACAAGCCAACCTGTCGGAACTGATGACTTGGGTGGGGCTGACACAACGCGCAGATGCAATGCCGCCCGAACTGTCTGGTGGTGAACGGCAAAGGGCAGCGTTGGCGCGTGCGGTGATCCTGTCCCCGGACGTCGTGCTTGCAGACGAACCGACCGGGAACGTCGATTGGGAAATGTCGCAGCGTCTTCTGACGCTTCTGGTCGAGCTGAACAAGATGGGGAAAACAATCTTGATCGCCACTCATGACCTCAGCTTGATCCGGGCCGCTAAGGCGCAGGTGCAAGCCCGCGTGCTACGCATTTCCGAACGGCGGGTGCAACTGGCGGGGGCCGACTTGTGACGCTGAAACAACGCTTTGCCCCCTATCTTGCAATCGTCCAAACCGACCCGCAAGCCGATCGCGTGGTGCCGCCGACAGGGTTTACAGCTTCGTTGACTGTCTTTGCGGCTGGCGCGATGGCGTTTTTGGCGGTTTTTGCGCTGTCTCTTTCGTTGGCCGCGGGCCGACTTGCAGAGCGCTGGGGTGATGAGTTGGCCAAAGGCGCGACTGTCCGGATCGTCGCGCCAGCCGAACAGCAAATTGCGCAGGTTTCTGCAGCTCTGCGGGTCCTTGAAACAACGCGCGGTGTCGCATCCGCGCGCGCTTTGAGTGATGAAGAACAGCGCGCGCTGCTTGCGCCGTGGTTTGGCGCCGGGCTCGACCTTGCGGCTTTACCGGTGCCGCGATTGATCGAAGTGCAAGAGAACGGAGCGGGTCTTGATCTGGCAGGGTTGCGTTTGCGTCTGAGTGCTGAAGCGCCAGGGGCAGTGGTTGACGATCACAGCCGTTGGAGAAAGCCATTGATCCGTGCGGCCGCGCGCCTGCGCCTATTGGGCGGGGTCGCGTTGGTTTTGATAGCTGCGACAACGGCCGTCATTATTACGCTGGCAGCCAACGCAGCACTTGCGGCAAATGCTCAGGTGATATCAGTTCTTCGGCTGGTCGGAGCGACGGATGCGTATATCGCAGATGCTTTTGTGCGGCGTTTCACGTTCCGCGCTGGTATTGGTGCGCTTTCCGGCGTCGTTCTTGGTACGTTGGCACTTCTCGCGCTGCCCTCGGCAGGTGCGACAGCAGGTATTTTGACGGGACTAGGCCTTGTGGGCTGGTCGTGGCTGCTGCCTTTGCTAGTTCCTCCGATGGCCGCTATGGTCGCCTTTTTCGCAACCCGTGCTGCAGCCGCACGGTCTTTGGAGGGTCTGACCTGATGATCCAATGGCTTCGTTCTCTGGTGTATGTCGGTCAGATCTACTTTATGTTGCTGGTGATCGGGCTTGCCTTTGCTCCTTATGCCCTAGTGTCACGTCACGGCGCACGGCTGGCTTGCAAAACTTTTAGCCGTTGGTGCTTTTGGACGGCGCGTTGGATGATTGGCTTGCGCACAGAGGTGCGCGGTGAGGTCCCGCAGGGCGAAGTTTTAATCGCGGCGAAACATCAGTCATTTCTTGATATCATGCTGATCTTCACGGCTTTACCGACAGCTAAGTTCATCATGAAAAAGGAAATTCTCTGGACACCGGTAATCGGACTTTACGCAAAACGTTTGAACTGCGTGGCGGTAGACCGTGGCAAACGCGGCGCCGCGATTGAAAAAATGTTGAAGGATGTCGAGGCGAACCGAACAGAGGCGGGCCAATTGATAATCTATTCTCAGGGTACGCGCGTCGCCCCGGGTGTTAAACAGCCCTACAAGGTCGGCACAGCGGTGCTCTACGAACAACTCGGCCAACCATGCGTACCGGTTGCCACGAATGTCGGCGTTTTTTGGCCGCGAGTCGGTATCTGGCGCAAGCAAGGGCTGGCTGTTGTGGAATTCCTTCCGCAAATTGACCCGGGTATGAGCCGGGAGGCGTTCCTTGAACATCTCGAAGATGTCGTAGAAACCCGATCGGACGCTCTTATGAAAGAGGCTGGTTTTGAATTTCGTTGAAGATGTCACGGAATTGGAGACGCTTTACGGTGTGCCCGGCTCCGCCTCCCTGAACAAAGTGGCGCGGCAAATGACGCCGCTTTATCGCGGTTGGATTATGCGCTCCCGGCTTTGCGTGATCTCCACGGTGGGGCCAGAGGGAACCGATGGAAGCCCGCGGGGTGACGAAGGGCCTGTGGTGCAAGAGCTTGATGTGAATACGCTTTTGATGCCGGATTGGCGCGGGAATAACCGGATGGACACCCTGCGCAACATCGTAGCAGATGGGCGGATTTCGCTGATGTTCATGATCGCTGGTTCCACAACAGTTGTGCGCGTAAATGGCACCGCGAAGGTTACTCTGGATCACGAAATCTGTGCGCGGTTTGAAATCAAAGGGCGCAATCCCCGTTCGGTCATCGTGATCCGCATCGCGGAAATTTACACCCAATGTGCCCGTGCGCTGATGCGTTCCGAAATTTGGACCGCAGGAGATCAGTCGGAAGGGCTTCCGACAGCGGGTCAGATTTTGGCAGAACAGACCGATGGGGCCGAAGGCGGGACACCCTATGACCAAGAATGGCCCGCCCGCGCTGCCAAGACCATGTGGTGAGGGGCTTTTCTGCCCCTCACTTTTTCATGCGTGAATCGCGCCGTCGCCGCAGGCCAGCGCGGCTTCGCGCACAGCTTCTGAATAGGTCGGGTGCGCGTGGCAGGTGAGGGCGAGGTCCTCAGCTGAGGCACCGAATTCCATCGCCACGCAAATCTCGTGTATCAAATCGCCTGCAGCCGGTCCGATGATATGTGCGCCAAGGATACGGTCAGTGGTGGCGTCGGCGAGGATTTTGACGAAGCCGTCGGCTGCGAAATTCGCCTTGGCGCGGCCATTGCCCATGAAGCTGAATTTGCCGACCTTGAAGGCAACTCCCTGTTCTTTCAGCATTTCCTCGGTCGCGCCGACATTGGCAACCTCGGGGTGCGTATAGATCACGCCGGGGATAATGCCGTAATTGACATGGCCATGTTTGCCCGCGACCTGCTCGGCGACCGCCATGCCTTCGTCTTCGGCCTTGTGCGCCAGCATCGGTCCGTCGATCACGTCGCCGATGGCGTAGATGCCCGGAACTTTGGTTTGCCAATCCGCGCCAACCTTGATCTGGCCGCGCGGGGAGATTTCGACGCCAAGCGCATCGAGGCCCAGCCCATCAGTGTAGGGTTTGCGGCCCGTAGCAACGAGGACGACATCGGCGTCGAGCGTATGTTCGCTGTCATCCTTGCGCAGTTTGTAGGTCAGTTTGGCCTTGGTCTTTGTTGCATCAACCTTCTGCACGGCGGCGCCCATGATGAAGTTAAAGCCCTGCTTTTTCAGCAGTTTCTGGAACTGCTTTTGCACTTCGCCATCCATGCCGGGGGTCACGTCGTCGAGGAACTCAACCACAGTGACCTCCGAGCCGAGGCGTTTATAGACAGAGCCAAGCTCCAGCCCGATCACGCCCGCGCCGATCACAGCCAAGTGCTTGGGAATCTTTGATAATTCCAGCGCGCCGGTGGAGGTGACGACGACTTTCTCATCGACCTCAACACCCG
>CAZPXE010000030.1:0-15897 GCA_964590545.1 uncultured Rhodobacterales bacterium
CAAACAAGGTCAATTCGAGCGTCGGCGATGCCTGTGACTGCCTTTTGCGCGTTGCGCAGCAGGTTCACCATGGCTTGTTCAAGTTGAAGCTGGTTGCCGTGAACGCGGTCGTTTCCTTGTCCCGTAGTCCAGTTCACCGTGATGTCGCTGGCGTCCAGATCGTGACGCACAAGGCCCAACGCCTCATTCACAACCACGGACATGTCGATAGTTTCCCATTCTTCGTTATTCTGGCGTGCGAAAAAGCGAAGTTGCTTGGTGATCCCTTCCATCCGTTCTGCAAGGCGGCGCAGGTTTGACAGCGTGTCCGGTGATTTAATTTCCCCGCCAATCTCGGCGGCAAACAGGTGGTTCTTCAAAGCGGAAATGGGTTGGCCCAATTCATGGGTGACGGATGCGGCAAGCTGACCAAGCGCGGCCAGCTTGGCAGTGCGCGCGAGTTCTTCTTGAGCTGTGACAAGGCGCTGGTTGGTTTCTTCGAGCGCGTTGCGTTGGACTTGTGACACATCAAGCGCGGCCTGAATACGCAAGGACCGCAGGAACACGGAAAACGCGATCAGCACTGTGATGAAGGCGCCAAGCACGGCTGTCGCGAGCCATGTTTGCCGCTGCACATAGGCGATGCTGGTCAGGTAGTGGACTGTCCAATCTACCATTTCAGTGGTGCCTGATGTCAGCAGATAGTCTTGCCCCAGAAACTGTACCCGCCCCTTTTCCTGTTCATCCCAATCGAGTCGCGGCATGTCTCGGCCGCCAAACTGGCGACTTCGCGCGATTTCGTCCCGGCGTGTAGCATCCAAAGGGTTGATGGTGTGGTAAAGCCATTCGGGGTTCGAGGACATTACGACGATGCCGTCGTCATTGACTGCCAACACGTCTTCGCCGCGGTTTTGCCAAAACGCCTGCAATTCGCTGATGTCGAGCTTGATCGCGACGACGCCGACAATGTCACCGGTGCCGGCCCGCAACGGCTCTGCCACGAAGTATCCCGGACGGCCCGTTGTCGCGCCGATGGCGAAGTAATCGCTGCGCATACCCGCCGCAGCGCGTTGGAAATAGGGCCGGAACCCGTAGTTTTGCCCCAGAAAACTGTTTTCCCGCGCGTGGTTTGAGGCGGCGACGACCTCTCCGCTCAGGTTCATCACATAGATGGCTTCAAGTTGCGATGCGTCTGCAAAACCTTCCAGCATCGTGTTCAAAGTCGCATTGGCCCCGCGCCCGACCTGGTCGGCGACCAAGGGGTTCTCGCCTATGATCAGCGGCAGATGCTGATGCTGCTTGAGCGCTTCGTTAAGAGAGCGCAGATACAGTGCGTGCTGGCTGGCAGCGACGGACGCGGCCTGTGCCTGAAACAGGCGTTGCGCGCCGAAATACGCGGTGGCGATGGCGGCACAGGTAAGAAGCGCCAAGACGACAATCACGCTGGGCCGACTTCTGTTTGGAATGTCTGTGTTTAAATCCACGATAGGGCGGCCTGACTTTGTGATGGGATGAACATGCCAAAGCGCAGCAGTTGCCGCAATCCTCACGCTCTGCGCACGGTTAAGCCCTCTGCGGATTTCCGCAGGGTATGGCGGAAGCGTGTCGTGCCCAAGACGGAAAATTCAGCGCCAAAGTGCTGCAAGTCCATTCTTTCAGCGCCGGTCCTCAGGCTTGTAAAGCAACAAGCCCCGCATAACCGGCCTTAAAGGCATCGTAACGTTCTGCGAAGGTGTCACGCAAATGGGTCTCGGGGTCGATGGTTTCGCTGATGTCGGGCGTGATCATCGTGTCCGATTGCGCATGGTCCCCCGAGGCAACAAGGGCGAGCCGCGCCGCGCCAAGGGCTGCGCCAAATTCGCGCCCCCGGGGCAGGGATAAGGGCAAATCAAGACAGGTCGCGATCAGCTTGAGCCAATACCGGGAGGCGCTGCCGCCACCGATTGCCATCAAGCTGCGCGGCGATGCACCGGTCGAAAGCAACGCATCAAGGCTGCTTTTCAAACCAAAGGCGACGCCTTCGAGGACGGCACGGGTCATGTCCTGCTGACTTGTGTTGATCGCCAATCCCGTGAACCCGCCCCTGACCTGAGAATCGTTGTGCGGCGTGCGCTCGCCGGACAGGTAGGGGAAGAACCGAAGCCCGTTCGGAGGGATGACGGTCTCTCCGAGGGCTTGGGTAAGATCCTTGGGGGACTGGCTGGTGATCCGCGAGAGCCAATTCAGACAATCTGTCGCCGACAGCATGACCCCCATTTGATACCAATGGCCCGGCACCGCATGGCAAAATGTGTGAACTGCCGTTTCCGGGGCAGGGGCATAGGTATCGCGTGCCACCAAAATCACCCCGGATGTTCCGAGTGATACAAAGCCATCGCCTTCCTGCAAGGCGCCGATCCCACAGGCTGCGGCGGCATTGTCGCCCGCACCGCCAGCAACCACGACGTCACGGGACAGCCCCCACTTTTGCAACAGGGCAGGGCGCAGCGTACCAGCCGCCTCGCTCCCCTCAACCAATCGAGGCATTTGGTCCTTGCGCATGTGACCGTGTTCCAGAAGCGCGTCAGACCAGTCGCGCCGCTGCACATCCAACCAAGAGGTGCCTGCGCTGTCGGACATATCGGCGACGAAATCACCCGTCAGATAATAGTTCAGATACGCGGCTGGCAGCAGAACCTTGTCGACTTTTGCAAATATTTCCGGCTCATGGTCGCGCACCCATAACAGCTTGGGGGCGGTAAAGCCGGGAAAGACGATGTTCCCGGACCTTGTGCGGACCCCATCGGCAGCATCCAGCGCGCTGGCTTGGACTTCGGACCGGGTGTCGTTCCACAAAATACAGGGGCGCAGCACGTCGCCCGCCTTGTCCAGCAAGGTTGCGCCATGCATATGCCCGGCCACACCGATGCCACGCAATTGGGCAAAGACTGGATACGTGGCCTTCAACTCCGCAATTGCGTCCTCAAGCGCGACGATCCAATCCGCAGGATTCTGCTCGGACCAGCCCGGATGTGGCGTCGCGACTTGATAGTTGCGTTCAGCTGACCCGACCGGAGCGCCAGCGTCATCAACCAGCAATGCGCGCAAACCAGAGGTGCCCAGATCGATCCCCAGATAACTCATATGCTCCCCCTGACACCACTTGCTATCCAGAAACTAGGACACTTCTTAGTCCGAACAAACATTCTCGAACCCGGTCATAGTCAATTCGGCCCCATGAGAGCGCAATAGGGATGCATGTTCCCTTTCCAAGCCTTGCAGATGTTGTCCGCCAACAAACCCAACGGCCCGCATGCCAGCCGCGCGGGCGGCGGTGACCCCATGGGGCGAATCTTCGATGACCAGACACGCGGCCGGGTCCATTTCCATGCGCTCTGCTGCCAGCAAAAACAGATCAGGCGCAGGTTTTCCGCGGCTGACTTGCTCTGCGCTGAAGACAGCCGGAAAACTGTCGGTCAAAGCCATGGCGTCCAGAGCGATTCCAAGCCGTTCGAAACTGCTGCTGGACGCCACGCAATAGGCGATATTGCGTGCCTTCAAGCGCTCAAGCAGCGACACAATACCGGGAATAGGCGAAAGCGAGTCGCGAAAGGCCGCGAATAGTCGAGATTGCCAAGCCTGAGAAAACTCGTTGTCAGTGCGGTTCGGGCTATGGGCTGCCACATAGGCAGAAATCGTCGCCAGAGATGACCCGAGGAATTTGGAACGCACCTCGTCCAGCGCGAGCGGCAGCCCAAACTCTTTGAGCGCGGTTTGCAACGTGCCAAGCGACAGGACTTCACTGTCAGCCACAACCCCGTCGAAGTCGAAGATCACCAGTTGGATGCCATCCAATGAGATGGCCTGATCCGCTGTGCGATCAAGATCAGGTCCGGTGTTCACCGCGTCAGCCTCGCAGCCCGAGCGCGTGTCCTGCGGCGTCGAACTGATGCAGGCGGTGGTCGGGGATGCGCAGACCGACTTGTGCGCCACTGTCTGTCGCATCGTCCCCATCAACACGCGCGACGATCTGGCGCTCGTTTGAAATGGCAAGATACAGCAGGCTTTCGCCGCCGAGCCGTTCCTTGGTCCGTACCGTGGCGTCGAAATGGCCCTGACCTTTTTCAACAAGTTCGAGGTGCTCGGGACGGCATCCGATATAGGCAGTTTTCTGGTCGAGCATCAGCCCGCCGATATCCCCCTGTGCGGCAAATACGTTCATTGCAGGAGAGCCGATAAACTCGGCGACGAACCGGGAATTGGGGGTGTGGTACAGTTCCATCGGCGTTCCGACCTGTTCGACCCGGCCTGCGTTCAGAACAACGATCTTGTCGGCCATCGTCATCGCTTCGACTTGATCATGGGTTACATAGATCATGGTGGTGTCGAGTTGTTTATGTAGCCCCTCCAGCTCGACCCGCATTTGCACGCGCAGTTTGGCGTCTAGGTTGGACAAGGGTTCATCGAACAAGAAGACTTTCGGGTTCTTCACGATGGCACGCCCGATGGCGACGCGTTGGCGTTGACCGCCAGAGAGTTGTCCGGGTTTGCGGTCGAGATAATCTTCTAGCTGCAAGACCCGCGCAGCTTCTGCGATGCGCTCTTGTTGTAAGGCGGGGGCGAACCCGTTGACCTTCATCCCGAATTCCATGTTTCCGCGCACGGTCATGTGCGGATAAAGCGCGTAGGACTGAAACACCATCGCCAGATCACGGTCCGCGGGCTCTGCGCGGGTCACGTCCCGGCCTGCAAGCTCTATTTGGCCGCTATCAACAGCCTCCAGCCCGGCAAGACAGCGCAGTAAGGTGGATTTACCGCAGCCAGAGGGGCCGACAAAGACGACAAATTCACCGTCAGCAATCGTCAGGTCGATATCAAAGAGTGCCTGCGTGCTGCCGTAAAATTTGTTCAGCCCACTGATCTTGATTTCCGCCACGGCGGCACCTCCCAAAGCGATTATTTGTATATCGGTAGAAACATTTGTATTGACTTTCAAGCTAAAATTTACATTTGTATCGGTGCTAATTCATGTGATGCGCAGGGTGCGCGTCGAGTTCAGGGAGGACGTAAATTCATGAAAATGTTTAGAAATCTGTATTGTTCCGCCGCTATTGCGGGCCTTTTGGCGACCGGAGCCGTTGCTGATGGCCATGGTTGGAGCCTGAAAAAAGCTGCCGAGCCGTATGCCGGAACGACTGTTGATGTGGTCTTCCTGCTGCGTCCTGGCTACGAAGCGATCGAAGCGATGCTGCCCGCGTTCGAAGAAGAGACCGGCATCAAGATCAACATCATCAAGCACCCCTATGAAAACGCGCTGGGCGAGCAGGTCCGCGACTTTGTGGCGGGCGGCGATCTGGATGTTGCGCTGATCGACCTTGTGTGGATCGGCAACTTTGCCGAGAATGACTGGGTCCTGCCGCTCAATGACGTGCAGGCAAAATTCCCCGACGCGGTTGACCCGGATCTGGACATCGACGACTTCTTCCCGCTGGTGCTGAATGCGTTCGGCGGCTGGAACGATACGATCTATGGCCTGCCGTTTGACAACTATTCGGGCATGATGTTCTACAACCGCTGCATGCTGGAAGAGGCTGGTTTTGACGGCCCGCCTGCGACTTGGGGGGAGTTGAAGGACACCTATGGTCCGGCGCTGACCAAAGACGGTAAATATGCATTCGCACTGCAGTCCAAGCGCAATGAAACGCAATCGGCAGACAGCTTTGCGCGCGTGCTCTGGCCCTTTGGAGGCTCTTTCCTCGACGCGGATTTCAAATCGAACCTCAACAGCGCGGAAAGCCAGGCTGGCCTGCAGTTCCGTCAGGATCTTATGCAATACATGCCTGACGGTATCGTGGCCTATGACCATGCCGAAACGGTGAACGCGTTTACGCAAGGCGATGTTGCAATGATCACCGAATGGTCGGCGTTCTATTCGACCATCGTGTCGCCCGAGACATCGAAAGTGGTCGATTGCGTTGAGATCGCACCTGAGCCGATGGGCCCGGCAGGCCGTAAGCCTGCGCTGGGTGGCTTCTCGCTTGCTGTGGCAAGTCAAGCCGATGAAGCCGAGCAGGCCGCTGCTTACCTGTTCATTCAGTGGGCCACATCCAAAGCGAACGCGCGCGAGTATCTTGAGCGTGGCGGCGTGCCAGCGCGTCAGTCTGTCTACAACGAAGATGGCTTGGAAGCGTTCAAGTTTGTGCCCGCGCTGGTAGAGTCTTGGCAGGACGGCGTACCTGAATTCCGCCCGCGCTTTGCCGAATGGCCGGAAATCACCGAGATCGTGCAGGAATGGGGCACGAAGATCATGCTGGGCGATGTGACGACCGAAGAAGGCGCGTCCGAGATCGGCACCCGCATGGAAGCCGTTTTGGAAGAAGCGGGTTACTATTCTGGTGAAAAACCGAAAGCGCAGTAAGCGTATCAAGCGTGAAAGTGTCGGGGGCGCGGTGACGTGCCCCCGACCTAAAGGGGGAAAGAGCATATGACCTCGAAAGTTTCTCGCAGGACGGTTTTTGGCTTTGTTGGGCCGGCCGTGATCGGGCTTGCCGCTGTTGGGATTGCCCCTCTGCTGTATGCTGTCTGGACGTCGCTTCATTTCTACAACTTGACGAAGCTCAAGAAGGTCAAATTCATTGGCCTCGAGAATTACTGGACTGTTTTGACCGATGAGGTGTTCTGGCAAGCTATGGGCCGGACATTTTTTTTGCTGGGCACGGCTTTGCCCCTGCAAATCGCCATGGGTCTTGGGATTGCACTGGTCCTGCATCAGCCGGGATTGACGCTGCTGAAAACGCTCTGTCGCCTGTCATTGGTGCTTCCGATGGCGACGACCTATGCGGTTGTGGGACTGTTGGGGCAGGTGATGTTCAACCAGAAGTTTGGCGTTGTGAACCAATTGCTTGGCGGCGCGAACATCAACTGGATTGGCGATCCTGAAAATGCCTTTGTCATGATCATCTTCTGGGATGTCTGGCAGTGGACACCCTTCGTGGCGCTGGTGCTGCTTGCGGGGCTCACCATGGTCCCGGGCGAGGTGGAGGAGGCGGCGCGGCTTGAGACCAAGTCCAAATGGACCGTGCTGCGCTTTGTTCAGATGCCTTTTCTGCTGCCGGGTCTTGTCGCGGTTCTGATCCTGCGCACAGCGGACACCCTGAAACTGTTTGATATGGTCTTTACCCTGACGCGCGGCGGGCCGGGGGCCTCGACCGAATTCATCTCTTTGATGATTCAGCGGGTCGGGTTTCGGGGGTTCAATCAAGGCCTGGCCTCGGCGCAGGCGATCATCTTGCTGATCATCACCATCATCCTCGCGCAGATTTATATCCGCGTGTTCTATAAGGAGGTCTGAGCGATGAATGCCCGCTCCCTCTGGTCGCAAATCGGTGTTTTGCTGCTGATCATCACGCTGTGTGTGTTTCCGTTTTATTGGATGGTAACCACATCGCTGAAAACGCAGATCGTCGCGCTGGAAGCGCCGCCCGTTTGGTTGTTTGAACCGACGCTGAACAATTACCGCGAAGCGCTGTTCGAAGACGGGGTACTGCGCACGCTGATCAACTCGCTGATTGTGGCGATTTGTACGACGGTGCTGGCGCTGTTCCTTGGTGTGCCTGCGGCGTTTGCGCTGGCCCGGTTCGAGTTTCGCGGCAAGAAAGACCTGTGGTTCTGGTTCATTACGAACCGCATGGTCTCGCCCATCGTTCTGGCGCTGCCGTTCTTTCTGATCGCGCGCAGCCTTGGGCTGTTGGACAAGCATATCACGCTCGTTCTGATCTATCTGACCTTCAACCTGCCCATCGTGATCTGGATCGTAACGGATCAGTTCCGAGGTATTCCCTATGATCTGGATGAAGCCGCGCGGCTTGAAGGCGCATCGCAACTTACGATCATGCGCAAGATTTGCCTGCCGCTGGCGATGCCCGGCGTCGCGGTTTCGGCGATCTTTTCATTCATCTTTTCGTGGAATGAATTGATGTTCGGCCTGATACTGACCCGGACCGAGGCCAAGACTGCCCCGGCGATGGCCGTGTCTTTCATGGAAGGCTACAACTTACCCTATGGTAAGATCATGGCGACCTCGACCCTGATCGTCATTCCTGTTCTAATCTTCGCTCTGATCGCCTCTAAACAATTGGTGCGCGGTCTGACAATGGGCGCCGTGAAGTAAGCGCCGCGTAGAGGAGGGCATATGTCACGGTTTATCAAATTGCCGCAGATTGATCCGGACGAGCAATTGCTTGTCCGCCTTGCTTGGGCCTGCGAGGTCGAAGGGTTGACGCAGGCCGATGCAGCAGAGCGGTTTGGCATCACCCGGCTGCGCGTGAACAAAGCGCTGAGTGAAGCGCGGCGTCGCGGTATTCTGCGGGTCAGTGTCGACTCGATCTATGCCGCCTCAGCAGAATTAGAATGGCGTCTAGAGCATCGCTTTCGGCTGGGCCGCGTGGTTGTCGTGCCCTCCCCGGAAGATCCGTCCTCTGTCACCCCGCTGGTTGCCGCAGGGCTTGGCGGGTATCTGGGCGAAGCACTGCAAGACACCTCCCTTACGCGTTTTGGCATGTCATGGGGCAATACCCTGAACCTTGCCACCCGGCATATGCAACCGCTGAACCGACCGGACCTCGAAATCGTCTCGGTCATGGGCGGCGTATCGCGCGGTTCGGATGTGAATGGCTATGAAATCACCACCCGCCTTGCCGATCTTTGCAAGGCCGAGCACAGCTTTTTCACCGCGCCGCTTTACGCCGGCAGCGCCGAAAGCCAACGGCTGTTTTTGGAACAGGACGTCATCAAAGAGATGCTGTCGAAAATGCGCAATTGCGGGGCGATTGGGTTGGCGACGGGTGATCTGGACAGTTCTTTGCTGGTTCGGGATGCGATGCCCAATGATGTGGACCCTGCGGACCTGATTGCGCGCGGCGGCGTCGGTGACATCATGGGTCATGTTCTGAATGCAGAAGGTGAGATGATCGACCACCCCATCAATGAGCGGGTCATTGGCCTGACACTCGATGACGTGGCGAATATCGACAATGTCATCCTCGCCGCCGGTGGTTTGCATAAGGTCAAGATCATTGCAGCAGCGTTGAAACGCGGTCTGGTCGATACGCTTGTGACCGATGAGAAAACAGCGGCCGCGCTTTTGGGGCAAGACTAGGAGACGCAGATGGTACGTGCATTGGTACTGGAAGAAGCTGGCAAACTCGCCTTGCGCGAGATTGATCTGCCGCAGGCGCTTGGCCCCGGCGATGTACGTATCGCCATCGACACGGTCGGCGTTTGCGGCAGCGACGTGCACTACTACACGCATGGCAAGATCGGTCCATTCGTGGTGAAGGCGCCTATGGTGCTGGGGCATGAAGCCTCTGGCATTGTGACAGAGCTAGGCGCTGGCGTGAGCCATTTGGCGGTTGGCGATCGGGTCTGTATGGAGCCCGGCATTCCCAATCCCGCCTCAAAAGCCTCGAAACTGGGTGTCTACAATGTGGACCCGGACGTGCAATTCTGGGCAACGCCGCCCGTGCATGGTTGCCTGACGCCTTCGCTGGTTCATCCCGCAGCTTACACGTACCGGCTGCCGGACAGCGTCAGTTTTGCCGAAGCTGCGATGGTCGAGCCTTTTGCCATCGGAATGCAAGCGGCGGCCAAGGCGCGGATCAAACCGGGCGATGTGGCGCTTGTCACCGGCGCAGGACCGATTGGGATTATGTGCGCGCTGGCCGCGCTCGCCGGGGGCTGCGCCAAGGTCTTCATCACGGATCTGGTCGAGGACAAGCTGAACGTCGCTGCGCAATACGACAATATCGAGCCGATCCTGATCCCGCGCGATGATCCGGCCCAAACCCTGAAGGGCGCGACCGAAAACTGGGGCGCAGATGTCGTCTTTGAATGCGCAGGCGCGGCCGCGTCGATCCAGACCGCGCTGGAGGCCGTTGCCCCTGCGGGAAGCGTCGTTTGGGTGGGGATGCCGGTGGACCCGGTTCCCGTGGATATCGTGCTGGCACAGTCCAAGGAAATCCGCATGGAAACGGTGTTTCGCTATGCCAACATGTATGACCGCGCGATTGCGCTGATCGGGTCGGGCAAGGTGGACCTGAAACCGCTGATTTCGGAAACCTTCGCATTTGAAGACAGCATCGCCGCTTTCGAGCGGGCGGTTGAGGCGCGTCCCACCGACGTCAAGATTCAGATCAAGGTTGCCGCGGTATGATCACCGCGGATCTGGTGCTGGACGAGCTGCGTCCGGGCCTCGCGCCCGATGTGCTGGCGCAAATCCCGGCGCTGTCAGAGCGGATTGGCAAGGCGCGGCGTCTTTGCCTTTTTGGTGTTGGGCGTGAAGGGCTGATGATGAAAGCACTGGCGATGCGGCTTTACCATCTGGGCCTTGACGCGCATGTGGTCGGTGACATGACCACACCTGCTTTGGGCAAAGGCGACGCGCTGCTGGTCAGTGCGGGGCCGGGTCAGTTTTCCACCGTCGCTGCCCTTGTGGACGTTGCGCAAGGCGCGGGGGCAGACGTCATCTGTTTCACAGCGGAACCTGCGGGGCCGGTGCCGCAAGCTGCCGATCACACCATCACACTGCCGGCTCAGACTATGGCTGCGGATCAAGGCGATCGGGCGAGCTCTATCCTGCCCATGGGCTCGCTCTATGAAGCGCTGATGTTCCTGTTCTTCGAACTTCTGGTGCTTGATCTGCGCGGCCGTCTTGGCGTTTCGCCTAAGGCGATGCGGGCCAACCACACGAATTTGGAGTGAGCCATGGGCTGGTCGGAACGCTTTTCCATCGCTGGCAAAACGGCGCTTGTCACCGGAGCCTCCTCCGGGATCGGAGCGGAGATCGTGCGGGTCTACACGCAAGCCGGTGCGAGGGTTATTGCCACGGGGCAATCTCAAGACCGCCTCGCCAAGCTGGCGGCAGAAACAGGATGCCAGACCATAGCCGCCGATATTGCCACCGCCGAGGGCTGTGCCACGCTGGTGCAAGCCGCCAAGGCGATTGCCACGGTCGATATTCTGGTGAACTCAGCGGGTGTCGCGCTTGTCGGGCCAGCGGTCTCGTTCTCGATCGAAGACTGGGACCGGACAATGGCCATAAACCTGCGCGCGCCCTTCCTGCTGGCGCAGGCCTTTGCCCCGGACATGATCGCCGCGAAGGCAGGCAAGATCATCAACATATCTTCGCAAACCGGTGTGATCGCAGCGCAAGATCACGCGGCCTATGCGGCGTCCAAGGGCGGGCTGAACGCGCTGACCAAAAGCCTTATGGCCGAGTTCGCGCCGCATAACGTGCAGGTAAACGCGATCTGCCCGACCGTGGTGCTGACCGAGATGGGGCAAGAAATCTGGGGGCCTCCTGAAAAGGGTGACCCCATGAAAGCCAAAACGCCTTTGGGCCGCTTCGGCGAGCCGGTTGAGATCGCGGATATGGCACTCTATCTCGCCGCGCCCGCATCCGATCTGGTGAACGGCGCGCTGATGATGATCGAAGGCGGGTATTCGAGTGTGTAAGACGGAGGGGGAGACATGAGCAAGCTGGATCGGAAAGTCGTCGCGATCACCGGGGCAGCCTCGGGCATCGGTCTGGCCTGTGCCAAAGCCTGCATTGCGGAAGGCGCGCAGGTCGCGGTGGTCGACCGGGATGAGGACGCGCTGGCGCGGGTCTGCGCGGATATGGGCGCGGCAGCGCATCCTGTGGTTACAGACCTTTTGGACAAAGACAGCGTGGCGCAAATGCTGCCGCAAATTCTGGACAAAACGGGTCGGCTCGATGCCTTCCACGCCAATGCGGGGGCCTATGTGGGCGGCAACGTGCTGGAGGCCGATCTGGACGCATGGGATCAGATGCTGAACCTGAACATCAACGCAGCCTTCCGCTCGGTTCAGGCGGTGTTGCCACACCTTACGGCGCAAAAGTCGGGCGATGTGATCCTGACCAGTTCTGTTGCCGGGATGATCCCTGTCGTGTGGGAGCCGATCTATACCGCCTCCAAACATGCAGTCCAAGCCTTCACGCATACCGTCCGGCGGCAAATGGCGCCGCATGGCGTGCGGGTGGGCGCGATCCAGCCGGGGCCAGTGGTTACGGCGCTTTTGGATGATTGGCCTAAGGCAAAGATGGAAGAGGCCTTGGCGAATGGCAGCCTGATGCAGCCCGAAGAGGTTGCCGATTGCATTGTCTTCATGCTGTCGCGCCCTTCAAACGTTACCATCCGGGACTTGGTGCTTTTGCCCAACGCCGTTGACCTATGACGGCCTTCGTTGGCGTTGACGTCGGCACAGGAAGTGCGCGCGCCGGAGTGTTCGATACACATGGCACATTGCTGGCCAGCCACAAGCGCGACATTCAGATGTGGCGCGCGCCGGGAGATATAGCCGAGCAATCCTCGGACGATATCTGGGCGGCGGTCTGTCACTGTGTTCGGGCTGCGGTTAAAGCGTCTGGCATTTCTCCAAGCGAGGTCAAAGGGCTTGGTTTTGACGCGGCCTGTTCGCTGGTGGTGTTGGATACGGTTATGGAGCCCCTGACCGTCAGCGCGTCGGGTCTGACCGAGCGGAATGTCATCGTTTGGATGGATCACCGCGCGACCGAGCAGGCGGAACGTATCAACGCCAGCGGCCATGCGGTCCTTGACTATGTCGGCGGGCGGATATCGCCTGAGATGCAGACGCCGAAGCTGCTTTGGCTCAAGGAGCATATGCCGCAGACGTTTCACGGTGCCGGGCAGTTCTTTGACCTGCCGGATTACCTGACTTGGGCGGCAACCGGATCTTTGACACGGTCGGCTTGCACGGTGACCTGCAAATGGACGTTCTTGGCCCATGAAGATCGCTGGGATGACAGCTATTTCAACCAAGTGGACCTGTCTGAATTCCCACAAGAGCGTTACGCACGCATCGGGCAGCACATTGTTGCGCCCGGCACGCCGCTTGAAAAGGGGCTGACGGCGCAGGCCGCCGATGCGCTTGGATTGCCGGTGGGAACGCCAGTTGGCGCGGGGTTGATTGACGCACATGCCGGGGGCTTGGGAACTGTAGGCGCTAACCCGGATGCCGGGCCGGAAAGCACAATGGCCTATGTGTTTGGCACGTCAGCTTGCACCATGGCGACCTCTGCAAAGGCGCGAAAGGTGCCGGGGGTCTGGGGGCCGTATTTTTCCGCCATGATACCCGGAATGTGGCTGTGCGAGGGGGGACAATCCGCTGCCGGTGAAGCCATCGCGCATATCATTTCGGCGCATCCTTTCAGCGCAGATGCGTCCCAAGCCGCACAAGAAAGCGGGCAAAGCCTTCAGAACTATCTTTTGCAAGAATTGGACGCCCGGTTGGCCCGCATGCCGGACGTAACCGCGCTTGTCGGAGCGCGTATTATTGTGCCGGACCTGCTCGGCAATCGCGCACCTTTTGCCGATCCCGGCGCAACGGGTGTTGTATCGGGCGTAACGCTTGCACGCGACTTGGATGATTTGGTCGCCATGTATGCTGCGGCGATCTTTGGTGTTGGATACGGGTTGCGGCAGATCATGCAGGCGCAGGCGGAACAAGGGGTCTGCCCCGAGACGATCGTGATTAGTGGCGGCGCCGCAGAAAGCGCGACGATCAAACAACTGCTCGCCGATGCGAGTGGCTATCCGATCCTGACAACCAAGTCCCCGGAACCTGTTCTGCTTGGCGCAGCAATGCTGGGCGCCGTTGCCAGCGGTCACGTCGCGTCTTTGCCTGTCGCGATGGGGCAGATGTCGCATGCCGAACAAACGCATTCCCCACGGGGCGGCGCGAGCGCGCACACGCATGCTGCGCGCTTCGCAGCATTCGAAGCATTCCAGACCGTCGAGCGTCGCCTAAGGGCGGACATCGGAAAGTCTGACCCTGCCAGCGATGCCTGACCCTAAGGGGTGCTTTGTGTTTCAGGTCCATCCGTTTCCGCGCCGGCGACTTTGAACGTGGCGCGACATGAGCATATCGTTAGCGTGCAAACACTGAACCGCGCCAGATAATCCCAACGCTTGCGATCTACCTATCGCCTCGCCCATCAGTGGCGGGCAGGACCGGGGCGTCGGGAGATGAGCCGCATGTCTTGGCCGCCCGCAAGGCTACGGGACTTCGGGGCGTGTCAGGGTTTCCCTGATCCAGGCAACAAATTCAGCGGCGCCGTTCGACTTGGGATTGAATGACAAAAAGTACCCCTCGGTCGCGGTGACAGCTCCGTCGCTTGCAATTGCCAAAGTCCCCGCCTCCAAAGCGGCAGTGATCAGGAATTCGCTGATAAGTGTAACGCCATTGCCATCCGCAGCCAGTTGCAGCGCCAGACCGTAAGTGTCAGCGAAAACAACGGGCTCGCTCAGGGGGCCATATGTTTGTTGCCAAGCGTTCCAACCTGTCGATGTGCCAACGGTTTCGATAAGCGGCAGTTCAGACAAATTGCCCGTCAAACGCGGCGATTTAACCGCAACCAAGCGGCTAGGTTGTAAAAATATGGCGTTGTTTCCCGCCTGAGCAGCGGTTCCAAACCGGATCTCGACATCTGCTTGCCGGGTTTGGAAATCGTCAGGCCACACAGCGCTCATCAGGCGCACGCGAATACCAGGGTGGCGCCGGGTAAAGTCAACCAGCCGAGGGGAAATGCACCACTGCGCAACGCTGACGGACGATGCCACGGTCAGCACGTTCTCATTAACGTTTCCACCAAATGCCTCGGTGGCGGACACAAGCGCACCAAGCGCTGCCGCGACTTGCGGAAGCAGTTTTCGCCCCTCATCAGTCAACGCAAGACTTCTGGTTTTGCGTATGAAAAGTGACACGCCAAGACGCAGTTCAAGGGATTTGACCTGCTGACTGACCGCGGATTGCGTAAGGCCGATTTCTTCGGCTGCTGCTGTAAAGCTGAGCGTACGCGCGGCGGCTTCGAAAGAGCGAAACCAGTTAAGCGGTGGTATGCTTCGGCTCATTTGGACAAGTTACCCATTAGTTTTATTAATGAGTAAGCCTTCGAATCCTTTGTTTGTCAAAGCTGACGCCGTCATTATCGTGCAGTTACAAAGCAAGGACGCAAAAAAGATGCAGCCGGAAATTCGCAAAATCGTCACCTATGACGAAGAAGTCTTGATCGAAGGGTTTAAGCCTGCGGACGCGCCTTGGCGTATGTTTGCGGTGGCGGCTGTTGTTAAAAATCCTTGGGCGGGTCGCTTCGTGCAAGATCTAAAGCCCGAAATCCAAGCCTACGGTCCCGTTTTGGGGGAGTTGATGACCAAGCGTATGATCGCGCTTGCTGGTTCTGGTGAGGCGATTGAAGCCTATGGAAAAGCGGCTGTGGTTGGCCTGAACGGCGAGATAGAACATGCCTCTGGGCTGATTCATACATTGCGGTTTGGCAATTTCTATCGCGAAGCGGTGGGCGCTAAATCTTATCTTGCGTTCACAAACACCCGCGGCGGTGCAAACGCGCCAATCATGGTGCCGCTGATGGACAAGAATGATGCTGGGCGCCGCTCGCACTATTTGACGATCCAGTTCGCAATTCCGGACGCGCCGCGCGATGACGAGATTGTGGTGGCTCTGGGGGCGGCGATGTCCGGGCGTCCGCATCATCGCATCGGCGATCGCTATCAGGATCTTAAGGATTTGGGTCATGATGTGGACAACCCGGCCGCGCTCTGATCTTGGCGGCTTGGCCGCCATGACGCATGGCGAGGGGCCAAATGTCCTCTTGTTGCATGGCGTTGGCTTGCGCGCCGAGGCTTGGTGCGCCCAGCTTGAGCTAAAAGCAAGGATCACAGCGCCAGACATGCCGGGCCACGGAGAAAGCCCGTGGCTAGGCGGCGATCATTCCATGGAGACTTTTGTACAGGCCGCGTTGGCCGTCCTTCATAGCATCAAGGGCGATGTTGTCGTCGTCGGGCATTCGATGGGGGCAATGCTTGCAATAGAGTTGGCCAATCG
>CAZPXE010000031.1:0-15702 GCA_964590545.1 uncultured Rhodobacterales bacterium
TGTCGGATGTGACCTGCTCGCGCAGCACACCTTCTTCAAGGCTGACCCAGTTCAGCTTGACGCCGGTTTCTTCGGTGTAAGCCGCCGCCACTTTTTGCATGTTGATCATGTGGCCGTTGTTGACGATCGCAATCGTCAGTTCCTTGGCGTGGCCGTCGGCAAAAGCGCCGAGCGTGCCCGCCATTGTCAGCGCCGTTGCGCCGAACAATGCGTTCTTAAGAGACATCCTTGTCCTCCCTAGATTGGATGATGCGACCAGCCTAGGAAAAAACGCAGCGCGGCGTCAACTGAAACTTTGCTCGCGTAAAATATTAATCATAAACCGTTTCATTCCCATATGGTTACGCAGAGCCACGCATCACCAACCGCCCCTCAAACAAGGCGACTTCGCGGGTTGTAAGCGGCGCGCCTGACTCAACCAGTTTTAGAATCGTTTCCACCGAGCGCGCGCCAATCGCCCCGTAGTCCTGCGCAATCGTCGTCAGCCCGGGGCAGGTATAGCGCGCGAAAGGGTGGTCATCATGGCCCGCAATGCGCAAATCGCTCTGAGGTCCCAGCGCGACGGTCACACCGCTCTCATAGGCCGCCGCCAAAAGGCCAATCGCAAGCCGGTCGTTCGAGCACAGCACCGTCTTGGTCGGCAACCGTTTCTCGGCAATCACCCGCAAGCCTTCGCGATAGCCGATCTCTTCAAAATCCCAGCCCTCACCGCCGATACGGATAAACTGCGGCTCTAACCCCAGCCGCTCCATCGCTGCCGCATAAGCCGTGCGCCGCCGGAAGGCGTTGGGGTTAATCGGGTTCTCCATCTCGAAAAACGCGGGCGGCTCACCACTGCGGCACAGGTAATCCACGATCAACCCGACGCTTTGCATATTGTCCGACCCAAAGAACGCCTCCCCGACCCCGTCAAGATTGGCATCGAACAGCACCGTCGGGATTTCCTCGGCAAAAGCCGCGACCCCGGCAATATCCGACGCCCGCCCCAGCGGTGCGAGCAATACCGCCGCCGGTTTGATCGCCCGCAAACTGTCCAGATTGGCCAGCTCCTGCCCCGGCCCGTCATGGGAACTCAGCAGCAACGGGTTGAACCCCGCATCCACAATCCGCCGCTCAATCGTGCGGGCAATCGCGCCAAAGAACGGGTCTGTCAGGTTCGGCACCACCAGCCCGATATTCTTCGTCCGGCTCCGGTTCTGGTTGATCGCATAGATGTTGGGCCGGTAATCATACCGCTCCAGCGCCGCTTCAATCTTCTGCCGGGTGGATTTGCGCACGCTCTGCGGGTCATGGAAATACTTCGACACGGTCGGACGAGAAATCCCGCTCACCGACGCGAAATCCTCCATGTTCTTGATCTTGGTATCCGCCATACGCCCCTCCCGATCTCGCAACTGCCACCGACCGGGACTCAGTGCGAAACTTCACGCCAAACGAGGTATATTTTACGCGCGCAACTTTTAAAAGTCGCCAAGAAAAAACCGCGCCCCCGACATGCGAAGGCGCGGCATATTAGACGCTAATCAAGGCATTTAGCCGTTGATCCAGCCTTCAACGATGTCTTTGTTGTCGTCGATCCACTCGGCCGCAACTTCTGCCGGATCGCGCTTTTCTTCGAACATCGCTTGAATCCACGCGCCAACCTCATCGCCCGTCAGGGTCATGTTGTTCAGCATCTTGGCAACTGCCGGGTTCCGGGATTCGAGCGCAGCGGAATAGGCCACATAGACCGACGCCGCCGTGCCAGCACATTCAAACTCGGACACTTCCAGCCAGTTCTCCGCATCCAGATCAAGGTCTTCGCAGCCCTCGAACCGCTCCGGCTCTTCCAGCGGTGTCAGGTCGTACTGCACGTGCAGAGCTTCGGGCGTCCAGTAATAAAACAACTGCGGCTGGCTCGCCGCATAGGCTGCTGCCAGACCCGCTTTGAACGTGTCGCCCGACACAATGTTCGGCTCCCACAGGCTGTCGAGGCCATAGGACTTGAACTTCACCTGCCAGCGCTTGGTCGAGGCCCAGGTCACGTCTCCGGCCCAATACTCGCCCAGCCCATCACCATCGGTGTCGAACATCGCGGCGATTTCGGGGTTCTTCAGGTCCTCAATGCTCTTGATCTTGTCAGACATGTAGGACGGTACATAAAGCAACGAAGTGCCCGCATAGCCGCCATTGGTTTTAACGCCGCCAGTGCCGTCAACATACTCATCCCACGCAGCTTGCCAGTTGGGCATCCACATATCGGGGTGAATGTCGATCTGACCATCGCCCTTGTCCATGCCTGCGAAAATCACCGGCTGCTGGTTCATCCCGGTCAGGATTTCAGCCTCGCCGCCCATCTCGTTTTCCACGATGGCTTTGATGACATGGCCCACGGCGCGCGCGCCGTTCCAGCTTGGGTCCGAAATGGTGATCTTCTCTTGCGCCAATGCCGCGCCGCCCGAAAGCAGTGCGCCAGCAAAAGCGGCGGTCGTCAGCAGATGTTTCATTGGATATCTCCCTGTTTTGGTTTCTGCTTGAAGTTAAATTCGGCTGAACGAGGCGCGAATGCCCCGCAAAATTCGGTCGATCATCATGGCAACCAGCGCAATCGCGATCCCGGCCAGCAGGCCCTTGCCCGCCTGCGCGTCGCCCAGACTTTCGGTGACAAGCGCGCCCAGACCCGCCGCCCCGATAAAGGCCGAGATCGTCGCCATCGACAGCGCCAGCATGATCGTCTGATTCAACCCCGCCATGATCGACGGGATCGCCATCGGCAATTCCACCTTTCCAAGCAATTGCCGTTCAGACGCACCAAAGGCCAACGCAGCCTCCTTGGTACTCTCGGGCACCTGCAAAATGCCAAGCGCCGTCAGCTTCACCATCGGCGGGATCGCGAAAATCACCGTCGCCAGCACCGCGGGCGGCTGCGAGATGCCAAAGAACGCCACCGCTGGAACCAGATAACTCAGCGACGGGATCGTCTGCATCACATCCAGTATCGGCTCGTTGATCCATCGGAAAACCTTGCTCTTGGCCATCCAAATCCCGACCGGAAGGCCCACAAAGACACAGATCGCCGTTGCGACAATCACCAGTGCCATCGTCTGCATCGCCACTTGCCACAGCTCAAACGCGGCCAGAAACGCCAGTGACGCGCCCACAAAGACCAGCGTTGCCGTGCCCGTATAGGCCCAGGCCAGCGCAAGAAACAGGAAGGCGACCACGGGCCAGGGCGTTTGCATAAACGCCACCTCCACCCGGATCAGCGATTGGCGCAGCACATGGGTCATCGCATCGAAAATCCCGGCATGTTGCGCCCGCAAATAGTTGATGCCCGTATCAATCGCCTCGGCGTTGTAGGTGAAAATGTTGATCCGCCGCCCCTCGATTGGCTTACCTTGCTGGATGATCACCTTGGTTGCGTCCTCATCGCCTGCCGCGCGCGCGTCCTCGTCCGGCACGCGGCGATAACGCACCTCGGCGGGCGCATCGAAGCGCGCCAGCGTTGGGAAATCGTCGATGAACATACAATCAAAGCGGTTCTTGGCCGTGATCGCTTGGAGATTGGTCACCGTCTCCGCCTCGCGGGTCTTGTCGCGCAGCAGCTTGCGCGCCGCACTGCGCTGCGACTTCTGTTCCGATGTGGGGCTTTCCAGTGCATCCAGCGCATCAAACTGCGCCTGTAACACGGCCACCTCTGCGCTCAGCTCAGTGTTCAGCACGCCGATATCCGCAGTGCCACGCGCCCGCAGCAGGTCTTCCACCGTCTCGCCCATGCGCACCTGCCCAAGGCAAGCGCGCTCATCAAGCCGCTGCTCGGTCGCGCGATAGATCGTCAGAGGGGCGCAAATCGCCATGATGACCAGCCCCAAGATCAGGCGGCGCGTGTTCACCCCATTGGCCACGTCATGGTTGATCCGCCAGCGCTGATACTGTTTGTAATACCAACGGTTTGCCTGCGACCCCATCCAAAGCCGCCCGGCAATCAGCAGCACAATACCGATCCGGGTATAGGTATCGATCCACCCGGTATATCGCGGGATCAGCGTGCGGTTGGCATCCGGGTCCTGCAACGCGTCGGCCAGCAGCGGCGAGAACTTCACCACCTGCATCAGGCAGACCACCGCGAGCACATCAATGGCCAGCGCCAGCCAGAACATCAGCCACACACCGCGCCACGCGGCCCAGCCCCACGGCACCACAACCCCCCAAAGGTTCAAATGCCAGCGCGGCAGTTTCCCTTTCTGAAGCCGTTCAAAAATCTCTGCGAAATAGGCCGCATTGCGCGCCGCAAAGGTCTCGACAGAAACATCGCGGTCCAGCGTTTCGATATGCTCCGCCCCGCTCATGCAGCCGCCCCCCCTTGCAGACCCCGCAACAGCGTGTCCTTGGTCACGACACCGACGCAGCGATCATCCGCCACGATCAGAACCGGCTTTTCAGTGCCGGTGCTCAGCCCCACCAGCGTATCCAGATCATCCGTCGGCGCAGCGACCGGTCCGTCTTCGGGGTTACCCGCGGGTCCAAACTTCGCCTCATACTCGTCCTTGGGCATCATGATCTTCGCAGCCGAGACCAGCTTCAGCCGCGAAATCCCGGCCACGAAATCGGCAACATAGTCATCAGCAGGGTCCGTCACGATGTCCTCCGCCGTACCAATCTGCACGATCTCACCATCCTTCATGATCCCAATGCGATCGCCCATGCGGATCGCCTCATCCAGATCATGGGTGATAAACACCGTCGTCTTCTTCAAATCCTGACTGAGCCCCAGAAACTCATCCTGCAAATTCCGCCGGATCAGCGGGTCAAGCGCCGAGAACGGCTCATCCATCAGCAAAATCTCGGGGTTCGCCGCCAGCGCACGCGCCAGCCCGACCCGTTGCTGCATCCCGCCAGACAGTTCTGACGGCAGCCTGTCGCCATAACCATGCAGTGAAACAGTCTCTAACGCCCTGTCGGCAGCGCGGGCGCGGGTGTAGCCGTCCATCCCCCGCAGCTCTAGCGCAAAGCCGATATTGTCCCGAACCGAGCGGTGCGGCAGCAGCGCCATATTCTGAAACACCATCCCGATCTTGTCCGCACGCAGCGCCCGCAAGGCGGTCGAATTCATCGCCCCGATATCTTCGCCCAGAATGCGAATGGCCCCCGCCGTCGGCTCAATCAGCCGGTTGATATGGCGCACCAACGTGGACTTGCCCGAGCCGGACAGGCCCATCAGGCAGAAAATCTCGCCCTCCGCGACCTGAAAGCTGGCATCCTTGACGCCGACCACGGCATCGAACCGCTCCAGCACTTCCGGCTTGCCCAACCCTTCGTTGCGGATCGCCGTCATCGCCTCCGACGCGCGCGAGCCAAAGACCTTCCAGACGCTTTCAAGCTCAACAACCGCGTCACTCATGCCCGCGCCCTTTCGCGTTTGGGATCGAAAAAGGGAATATCCGTGACCGTCGCTGTCAGCCGCTTCATCCGCCCATCAAGCTGCCCGACTTCCAGCGCTGTGCCGCTCTCGCAATGCTCCACCGACAGCCGCGCCAGCGCAATCGCGCATTCGAACATTGGCGAGCGCGTGGCCGAGGTCACAACCCCCACCTGCCGTTCGCCCGCAAAAACAGGTGCGCCGCTAGCCGGCACATCATCACAGTCAAACATCAATCCCCTCAGTCTTTTCCTTGGCGCCTGCGCATTGCGCGTCAGCGCGTCCCGTCCCACGAAAGCACTCTTGTTCAGATCAACAGCAAAGCCCAGCCCAGCCTCATAGGCGTCACTGCCTGCACTGAACTCCTGCGCGCCCGCCAGCCCGGCCTCAATCCGAATGATATCCAGCGCAGCCGAGCCCATCGGGATCAGCCCCTTATCCGCGCCAGCCTCCATCAGCGCATCCCAGATTTCCAGCGCGTCCGCTTCGGCACAGAACAGCTCATACCCCAACTCGCCCGTATATCCCGTGCGCGCCACCTGAAACGGAGCGCCTTCCCGGTCACGCAGCCGCGCAACACTCACCCCGAACCACTTCATCTGATCCAGCGATGGAACATGCGGCTGAAAGAACGCCACGTCGCGCAGGATATCCCGCGATTTCGGCCCCTGCAGCGCCAGATTGGGCAGCGCGCCGCCCAGATCGTGGAGCCGCACCTGCAAACCCTCAGCCTCAGCAAGCTGGTTCAACCAGCGCCCACTTTCCTCGCTCCCGCAACACCAGCGGAATAGCTGCGGTCCAAGCCGGAACAACGTGCCATCGTCGATGATCTCTCCACTCTCATCACACATCAGCGCATAGGTTCCGCGCCACACCGCCAGCTTGGCCACGTTCCGCGTCATCGCATGTTGCAGCAACCGCTCCGCGTCCGGCCCCACAATGTCGAATTTCCGCAGCCCGCTCATATCCTGCAACGTCGCCGCCTCGCGGCAGGCCCAATACTCGCCCGTTGTCCCATGGCTTGGGAATGACACCGGCGCCCACAAATCCCGCGCCGGGGCAAAATGGTTGGTAAGCGGCTCTAACCGCGCCTGAAAGGCCGAATTGCGGCTGACCTGCATCGGCCCATCCTCTCTCGCTCGATATGCAATGGCGCGGGGCGCGCGGGTCGTGCTCTCATAGATGCGCACATGAATATCCGTCGGGTTCCACCCATTGATCGGGTCAAGATCGTCCGGGCAGGCGGTGGTGACACAGGCCAGATCCTCAAGCGCTTCCATCGCCACATAATCACCGGGGCGCGAGAACGCCTCTTCGGTCAGAATATGATGATGATCGTCCAGCCAGGTGTTCCAAAAGAAATTGATCGCAGGCCAAGCCCGCCGCCGCGCAACCCCAAACGGCCCCAGCACGTCCGAGATATTGTCCGAACAGTTCACATGCCCCGGAAACCCCCGCTCTTCGTAACTGCGCGCCGTGCAGGCCAGCCCCAACGTGTCATGGCGCCCGCACGTATCCTGAACGACGCGCAGCATGGGGCGCATCTCGGCATCAAAGAACTTGTCCAGCAGCCCCGGCCCCGGATAGGCCCGCCGCACCATCGAACGGGTCGCCGTGCTGTCAATCGCCTCTTCGCGGCCCGCATCAAGGCCCCGCAGCCGCAACGCTTGAAAGTCCGAACATTGCTGGCCCTGCAAGTCGATGATCTGCACCGTCTCGCCGCGCATCACCTCATAGGCCTGCGCCGTACCACGCTTGACAGTGAACTCCTCCCGGATTGCGCCCAGCGGCTCGGGCAACGCGGCCCCCGCCTGCGCCCGTTGAAGCTGCACCGGGACAGGCCCCCTGCCCTCCCCCGCGATCAGCGCGGCAGTCGGTTGCAAATGCGCCAGCCAAACCGTTAGCGCCTGCTTGGCGCTGAACACAGCCGCGTCGTCCATCGGTGGAAGTACAAAGCCCTTGCACGCCTCGGCAACATCACCACCCCGCGCCGCAATCCATCCGGCAAGCGGCGCACGATCAAACGCGCGCAGGTCCAGATTGCCGGGCCTTCCTAACCCAAACATCCCGTCCCCGCGCGTCCCGTCTTCGGCAAAAACCATCAGCGCGATCTGCCCGGCATGCGCCGTCCCATCGACGCGCAAAAGATCTCCCGCCGCCATGTCAAAGCGCTGCATCCCGCGCGGCGGCACCATCGTCACCACAGGCGCGGCCTGCGATGGAAATCCCGCGAAAATCCGCCCGCCCTGCGCGTGACCGATATTCGAAAAGGACCGGATGACGCCGTGATCCAAGATGTTGCATCTCCCCTTGCGACTCTGTGGTCGCTGAGGGCAGAGTGATTGAAACTAGTTTCATCTGTCAATAGTGATACGAATGGTCTCGATAATTTGGCCCCGGACAAGGCATGACCCGACCTGAACGCCGCAAATCTAATCTTCGCGACGTCGCACGCGCCGCTGGCGTGTCGGCGGCAACCGTCAGCCGTGTCTTGACCGGCTCTGCCGCTGTGTCCGAGGGAACCCGCGCCCGGGTCGAGCACGCCATAGACGCATTGCACTTCGTTCCAAGCTCTGCCGCCCGCGCAATCAATTCGGGCCGGACCCGCCTCATCGGCGCGCTCATCCCCACACTCGACCACGCGATCTTCGCCCGCTTCATTGACCACGTCGAAGATGTTCTGGATGCGCGGGGCCTGTCGTTGATCGTCGCCAACACACGGCACGATATAACGCAAGAGTTTGAAAAGGCTAGGAAATTACTTGATATCGGCGTCGAAGGCCTGCTCGTTTCAGGCACCACACGGGCCGAAGGGTTCGATGCCCTGATTGAACGCCATGATGTGCCGGTGATTGCCACATCCTGCTTTCAACCCGACCACCTTTATCCCACAATCGGATATGACAACGCGGGCGTCGCGCGGGCGGCCCTTCAACATCTGTCACAGCTGGGTCACCGCGAGATCGCCGTGCTCTCGGGTCCTTCCGACAACAATGACCGGACAGCAGACCGCCTACGCGGGGCGCGCAGTGTGGCAGGCGTTCGTCTCTATATCGAGGAGACTGAGTTGAACTTCACCGGCGCCGCAAGCGCCCTGCCCCGCATCCTGAACGGCGCGCCACAGGTGACCGCGATTCTGTGCCTGTCAGACGTTCTCGCCCAAGGCGCGCTTCTGGAACTCAGGCGTATCGCGGATCAGAGCTTGTCCGTCATGGGGATTGACGATCTGCCGACCTCAGCCAGCTTTGACCCGCCTCTGACCACGATGCATCTGCCCGTAGACAAGATGGGGATCGCCGCCGCAAGCGCCATCGCGGATTGGGTCGAAGACGGCATTTATCCGAAACACCAGCGGCTCGAAAGCACACTGATGCAACGCGCGTCGGCCACCGCTCCGCTTTGGCAATAGCTCTGGCAATTCGTCTCTAACCAAGGGTTTTGTGAGTCTAAACCAAGATTTCTTGGTGGGGTTCCGGTTACCCATGGGTAACCTCCCAACCCTCTCATGGTTACCCATGGGTAACCTTTTTGGGCCTCCGGGTTACCCATGGGTAACCGCTAAACAGCCTCTGGTTACCCATGGGTAACCCCTTATTCGGGACGGTTACCCATGGGTAACCTTGCGCCGTTCTGGTTACCCATGGGTAACCTTTAGCGGATGCGAGGGCGCTTTAAGGCGTCTTCAAACGCCTGCACAGCTTCGCGCAGCCGGTCCTGTTGTATCTGGGTGTAGTCCACATCGCTGACGATCCGAAACTCCCCTTCCCGCGCGGTGGCCTTGTTGCGGCCAACGAAGAATTCAAACTTCCGCTTGGGCTTGGGCGCATCCTCCTTTGGCTCGGACTCGGCCTGCCGGGATTGCGCCAGAAATCCGCTCAGCGCCTTGGTCTGCGCATCAGGGCCGGTGCATTCCGCGAGCTTTGCGCGCAGGTCGATCAGCTGGTCTTCGCTTTTGATCGCGCGCGCCACGTCGACGCCGACATTGCGCGGGATCGATTTGGGGAACTTCAGATCATCGCCCAGCACGTTCAGCAGGAACACAAAACTACGGATATAAGAGCGCTTGGTTTTATGCAGCGCACCATACAGGCGGGGCACCAATTCCGTGGCGTCCAACTCGTCAACGCCTTCGTCCCTCGCGGCCGCAATCGCCACCTGTGCCATTTCGGCAAAGGTCAGGTCTTCGCGCACCACATTCTCTTCGACCATATCGACATAGCGATCAATCCGCGCGCCGGTGCCGGTTTCGATCCGGGCGAGGGCGGTGGCGAAGCCGTCCTCTCCGGTTTCCTGAAACAGCTGCCGCAGCGCTGTCATGCGCCGCCACCCTTTCTTGAGTTGGTAGCGCCCATCCGCGCCGATATAAATCTCAATCGGTTCCTTCTGGCCGCGCTCACGGATCGAGGCCTTGAGCTCGTCCATCTCCTCAGACGCAGCCACGCGGTCAAGCTCAAGCCGGTCGCGGGGCAGATCGTCGGCGTGGATTTCCTCAAGCGCCACACGCGAGAGCAGCAATCCATCCTCTTGCGCGGTGCGATAGGCTTTGGCGTCTTCGGCGTTCTGGCGGCGCTGCGCGACCTTGGCTTCGGTGGTTTCCTGAAGCGAGCCGGCGGTTTCGCGCACGGCGGTTGCCATTGGCCCGCGGGCCCGCTCGCGCTTTTGGTCCGACGTGGCCGGGGGCGGGTCGACAGGGCCGAAGCCGAATTTGTTTGTACCACTCATTTCGCGGCCTCCTTCTGGCTGCTGCGCGCGTGCCATGCGGCGAGCATGGTGTCGCGAAATTCGTCATAGGCCCGGTCAAAACTCTGCCGCGCGCGTTTCCATGTCTCGCGGGTCATCTGGCGGTAGTCCTGTTCATAGACCGACATCTGGAACCGGCCCGATTGTTCGACCGCGCGGGTCATCTCAATCGCATGGTCACATACATCGGTGCCGAACACGTTGCGAAACGCCCCCATCATCGCGTCGTGAAGCGGGTTCGACGCTTCGAACCGGGTCATCAGGACGCGGATATCGGAAAAGGTTTTCGGAAGGGTGATGCCAGCGTCCGCTGCGATGCTGCCAAACCCGTCCGAAATGTCGGCCATCGCGTCGCCAAGCTGCCCAAGATAACTGGTGGTGCTGTCATATTCCCAATAGCCGGGACCGGAGGGGATATAGAGAATGTCCGCCGCGAAGGCTGCGTTCAGGGATTGATAACCAATCGCGGGCGGGCAGTCGAAGACGATGACGTCGTATTGGTCGTCGGGCAACTCGTCAAGATAGCGGGCGACGCAACCAAAGAAGCTCCACGCCTTGTGAAGCGAGCGGTACTGGGCGCTGGCGAATTCCACGAAGGCCGCGTTGGCACAAGAGGGGATGATGTCGATGGTCGGCCAACAGGTCGGCTGGATGAAGTCCTGAAACCGCTGCGCGCCGATGGAACGGACATCTTCGGGCAACTCATCCGAGCCGGGGTAGGGGCAGTCGTCGGGGTCATCATAGGAATCGACAATGCGGTCCGCCTCGCGGCAGAGATCGCGGCACATGATGCCCCAGACCGTGTTCCATTCGCGCACTTCGGTCAGGCCCATCGAATGGGTCAGGGTCGCCTGCGGATCGAAGTCGATACACAGGACGCGGTAGCCATCGAGCGCGGCGGCATTGGCGAGATGCTGGGCCACGACCGTTTTGCCGACGCCGCCTTTGAAATTCGACACAGCGATGCGCATCGCGCGGCCTTTGGGGCGTTCGGGCAGCAGCGACTTGCCGCGAAACCGAAGCCGGCGGCGCAGCTCATTGATCTCGGCCAGAGTAAACCAG
This sequence comes from uncultured Rhodobacterales bacterium, assembly GCA_964590545.1. Lineage (GTDB taxonomy): Bacteria > Pseudomonadota > Alphaproteobacteria > Rhodobacterales > Rhodobacteraceae > Aliishimia. The sequence goes on from CAZPXE010000031.1 coordinate 11,201, forward strand.
CGCTGACGGCCATCGGCCTCGGTCTCGCCCTGGGGCAGGGAAGGATCATCCGCCAGTTTGCGCCGCAGCGTGTCGGCGGGGACGTGGAACATGAACTGGCTGATCTCCCAGATCGAGAAGGGGCGGAGGGTTTTGACCTCGCCGGGAGAGAAGGTGGCTTTGCGCACAGCGGCCTGTTGTGCCAAGCTGCGCTCGTTCATGGCCAGTAGATCGGTGTGGTCCCGCATGATGCGCCTCGTGTTTTTTCCTGCTGTTTTCGAAATAACGGGAATTGCGAGTCTGAGTAAAGCAAAAACCGGAATTCTGCGTTTTCCGGATTTTCGCGATTTTATGGGAAAGCCGGGGCGTTGTTGGGCCAATCGCCCGTATTTTGGTGTCAGCTCTTGCGAAATTCCCGTAAATAAGGTGACAGCGGGACGTTGATATGGTGACACTCAGGCTGTCACCCTTAACCAATATACTATACCTATTGTCTTTGATTGTTTTTTGGGATGTGAATTCCCATAAATTCTGCGCGCTTGACAGATAACGGGAAATTGGGCTTGTCTGAGGATAAGAAGAATCGCTCGGTACAGGGTGGCCCAACGAGGCAGAGGCAAACAGATGCAGCAGGAGTTTTCCAGCCAATGGAGTTGCGCAAGCTAACCGGACCTGACGCCGGTGTGCTGAAATATGATGTGCTCACAGCGCTGTCGGTGGTGGGGCTTCACGGCACGCCAACGCAGCAGACGAGCATGCTGCGCCTTATTGCGCTGATCACGGCCCGGTACAATTGGCGGCGCGATGAGTTGAGTGTCGGTCAGCGCGAAATGGCGCGCATGTGGCAGGTCAACGAACGCACGGTGAAGCGAGAGGTCAAGCGGCTTGTTGAAGGCGGCTGGCTGGTCTGTTCGCGCCCCGGTGTGCGGGGCAGGGTGGCGGCCTATCGACTGAACCATGGACGCATTTCGGCCTTGTCAGAGCCTGTTTGGTCCGCCGTAGGCCCTGATTTTCAGGCGCGGATGGAACAGCGCCATGGTGCGAAAGCCCCCGTCAAGGTTGTGCAGCTGAGTGATTACGTTCCCGCGCCAGCCCCCGAAGAGAACGCCGCACCGTGGGACAAAGCGATGGCACGGGCGGCTGAGATGGACCGGGGCGTGCATAGCGCATGGTTTGCGAAGCTGGCTTTTGTGAGTTGCGAGGGCGGGGCGCTGCGGCTCAAAGCGCCATCTGCGTTCGTGGCGCGCTATGTCGAAACGCATCATTTGCCGGCTTTGATCGGTGCGGCGGAGCCGTTTTTCGGACCGTTGGACACACTGGAATTTCAATGACAGTCGAAACCAGATGCGGCGTCTGCGGCGATCTTGGATGCAAACTGAGATTGACATTTCCTGCGTCAAGTGGCTGAAGTTCGCGTCGATGGTTGTGCCGCGCCTGAACTGGTCCGGTGCATGAAAAGGGAATGCGGTTAAATTCCGCGGCTGCCCCCGCAACTGTAAGCGGTTGGTTCTGTCGACATGCCACTGGACTGCACAAGGTCTGGGAAGGCGACAGAGCGTACCCCGCGAGCCAGGAGACCTGCCATCTGTGATCATTGGTTTAGACCGGGCGGGGTGCTCCGGGGGAGGACATATGACTGAAATTACTGCTCCGGTGGAGCTTCTTGTTTGTATCAAATGCAAACGCGGTGCCGAGGTGTCCGAGGATGGTGAGCGTCCTGGCGCGGCCTTGTTCGAGGGGCTGGCGGCCAAGGGGATGCCCGAAGGGGTCACGTTGACGCCGGTGGATTGCCTGCAAAACTGCGATCAGGGCTGTTCGGTTGCGATGCGCGGGGGCGCGGGGCGCTGGACCTATGTGTACGGAAATCTGCACGAAGCGTCGGATACGGACCTTCTGATCGACGGTGCGGCGCTATACCGGGACACCAAAGATGGCTTGATTCCGTGGCGTCAGCGCCCGGAACATTTCAAACGCAATTGTATCGCGCGCATCCCGCCTGAGCGGGCCACTGCGCCGAACCTGACCGAGTAAGGATTGAAACGATGACGGATCTGGCAAAACTTCCTGTGACTGTGATCACCGGCTTCCTTGGCTCGGGCAAGACGACGCTGATTTCGCAGCTGATGCAGAACCCCGGCGGCAAGCGGTTGGCGATTGTGGTCAATGAGTTTGGCGATGTTGGCGTTGATGGGGATATCCTGAAAAGCTGTGCGATCCCGGATTGCCCGGCAGAGAATATCATGGAGCTGGCCAATGGCTGCATTTGCTGCACGGTGGCTGATGATTTCATCCCGACGATTGAGGCGTTGATGGCGCTTGAGCCGCGCCCGGATCATATCGTGATTGAAACCTCTGGCCTTGCGTTGCCCAAGCCGTTGCTGAAGGCGTTTGACTGGCCGGATATCCGCTCGAAGATCACCGTGGATGGTGTGATTGCGCTGGCCGATGCCGAGGCGGTGGCAGCGGGGCGCTTTGCGAGCAATGTGGCGGCGGTTGATGCGCAGCGGATGGCGGATGACAGTATTGATCACGAAACGCCGCTGGCGGAGGTGTTCGAGGATCAGATTGCCTGTGCTGATATCATTCTGCTGACCAAGCCGGACCTTGCCGGGGCGGAGGGGGTCGAGAAGGCCAAGGCGATGATTGCGCACAAGGCGCCGAGGACGTTGCCGATGGTCGAAGTGGCCGAGGGCGTTGTGGATGCGCGGGTGATCCTTGGGCTGGAAGCGGCGGCAGAGGATGATATCGACGCGCGGCCGAGCCATCACGAGGATCATCACCACCACGATCACGACGATGAGCACCATGGCCAAGATGACCATCACGACGATCACCATCATGATCACCACCATGATGAGTTCGATTCGATTGTTGTCGATATCCCTGTACTCGACAGCCCGGAGCAGTTGGTTGCCGCGATTGAGGGATTGGCGCGGTCTCATAACATCCTGCGGGTCAAGGGCTATGCTGCTGTTGCGGGCAAGCCGATGCGGCTGTTGGTGCAGGCGGTCGGTGCGCGGGTGCGGCATCAGTTTGACCGTCCCTGGCAACCGGGTGAGGCAAAGCAGGGGCGCATGGTGGTCATCGCCGAGCATGACAATATCCGCCGCGATGTGATCGAAGCTGCGCTTAGCAGTGCGCCGCAGCAGGCGGCTGAGTAGAGCCGGGTAAGCTGGGCAAAGGCGGGCGCGCGCCATGCATGTCATTTTTCGCGAAAGCCACGGGCTGGACGAGACTGAAACGCCGATGGATCTGGGCCAAAGCCCGGCGGATTTGGTGGTTTTGTCGTTCTCGGACAGTGATCTGGGGGCGTTTGCGAAGGGCTGGCATCGGGGCGGTGGACCCGAGGGCGGCTTGCCCACGCTCAGGCTGGCCAATCTTGTCGCGCTCAAGCATCCGCTGTCGGTCGATACCTATGTGGAGCAGACGCTGGCCAGTGCAAAAGGCATCCTGATCCGGCTGATCGGCGGCGTGCCCTATTGGGCCTATGGGTTGCAACAGGTGCGCGCGCTGGCGCAGGCGAAAGGTATCGCGCTGGCGGTGCTGCCTGCCGATGGGCGCGAGGATACGCGGCTGGATGAGGTCTCGACCTTGCCTGTGTCCACCCTGCGGCGGTTGGCGCATCTATGCGATACCGGGGGCGCGGTTGCGGCGCAGGCGGCGCTGGCGCAGATGGCTTTGGCAACGGGCCTTTATGCGGGGCCTGTTCCCGGTTCAAAGGCGCTGCCGGAATGCGGAGCGTGGTCGCCGCAGCGGGGGGTGTATGAGCCTCTGGAAACCACAGAAAAAACCGCCGCGCGGGTGCTGATCACCTTCTATCGCTCTTACTTGGTGTCGGCGGATACGGCCCCGATTGAGGCTCTAATCGGGCGGTTTGAGGGGCAAGGCTATGAGGTGCGCGCGGTTTATGCGCCGTCACTGAAGGCTCCGAAAGCAGCGCAGTGGCTGAGGGCGCAGATCGCGGCCTACCAGCCGGATTGCATTTTGAATGCAACGTCGTTTTCGGGGCGCGGAGATGATGGAACCTCGCCGCTGGATGCGGGCGGGGTGCCGGTGTTCCAACTGGCCCTATCCACCGCGCGGCGCAAGGATTGGGCCGAGGCAGAGCGCGGCCTGTCCCCTGCCGATCTGGCGATGCATGTGGTGCTGCCAGAGGTGGACGGGCGGCTGATGGGCGGCGTTGTGTCGTTCAAGGAGCCTTCAAGACGCGATCCGCATCTGGAATACTCCCGCTTTGGCCATGTGGCAGATGCAGAGCGGGTTGATGCTGTGGCGCGCCGGGTCGAAGGCTGGTTGCGGGTTGCGCGCACCCCTGCGGCCACGCGGCGTCCGGCGGTGATCCTGTCGACTTATCCGGGCAAGAATTGGAATATGGGCCATGCGGTGGGCTTAGATGCGCCCGCTTCGGCCCGTGCGATTTTGGCGGATTTGGCTGAGGCCGGATATGCCGTGGGCGATGTGCCGGAGGATTTGTCTGGCCCGTTGCTGCGCCATGAGGCTCGGTGGTCGCTGGAAGAGTACAA
>CAZPXE010000032.1:0-15467 GCA_964590545.1 uncultured Rhodobacterales bacterium
TCAAACCGTCCCGCATCGCCATTGGCATTCAGCACCAAACCCTCGGTCTGCGGCCCCAGCCGATCAATCACTCGGGTCAGCAAGGACTGCCCCCCAAGTTTGAGCCGCCCCTTATCGCCGCCCCCCATCCGCCGCGCTTGCCCCCCGGCAAGGATCACCCCGAGCGGCGCCTTCATATCGCCCCCTCCGGCAGACGTGGCCACGGACGCACGATCAGCGCCGATAGCCCGGCGAGCAGCGCAAAGAACACCACTTGCCATGCAAAGAGCACCATCACGGCCAGCAGGAAAACAATGTAACAGCCCAAAAGCTCCCGCCGATACCGCGCCACATGGCCCAGCGCGGCCTCTGGCGCCCCATCCGGCGCGCCGTACCACAGCACCCGGCTGCGCAGCGTGCGGTTCTGCACCGCCCGGCCCGGCTCCAGCGGCCAGCCGAGTGCGGATTTCCGGGTGTCGGGGAGGGTGTCGATGGTCTCAACAATGCGCGTCCAATGGAGCATCGAGCGGAACAGGACCGCGACGCAGAAGACGGCGATGAGGAGGAGGGTGAGAAAGAGTGGCCAGAAGGGGGTCATGCGTTGACTGCCATTCGTTTCACATAGGCAGCAACGTCTGCGCGCTCGTCTTCGGGAACATGGGCCATTGGCAGAACATAGCAGAAATTTCCGGCATAGACTGTTACGGCTTCCGGCGTCGAGCGAACCTGCTCAACCGCGTTCCAAGCAATCGACCAGCAAGCGCTTTTGGATCCTATTTCAAAACCAGCATCCGTGACCGAAATGGTCATAGGACGCTCATAGACAGGGGAGGCAAAGAGTTGCTTTGCAAACCACTTCGTTTGCACCTGTCTATTCCACTGAAGCGCCGCAAAACCAAGGACAGCACCGGAAATTGGCGCGGCCCAACCAACCAAGCCGTCTGATAGGGAAAGACCGTTCCTCAGAACCAAGAAAGCAACTACGAATCCACCGGCGCCGACAAGCACCCCCTGAAGCAGGGCGGAAAAAAGCGCCGAGAGTCCCAAAGCGCTAAATGATCTATTGCGCTTCCGTTTGCGCATTTCGCGCAACATAAGGCGCTGATCGATCGACCCGTCAAAAGTGTATGAGTAACTCACCCCCGCGCCCCCTTCCGCCGATGCTTCCGGTCTTCCTCCGGCACGGCGCTCAGGTCGGCGTCCCAGACCAGACGGTCCTCGCCGCTCAGGCACACGAACCGCTGCCCGCGCATCCGGCCAATCACGGTCAGTCCCACTTGGCGGGCGATATCGACGCCCCACGCGGTGAAGCCGGAGCGGGAGGCGAGCACCGGGATGCCCATAATCGCGGTCTTGATCACCATTTCCGAGGTGAGCCGTCCGGTGGTGTAGAGGATCTTGTCCTCCGCGCGCACACCTTCCTGCCACATCCACCCGGCTATTTTGTCGACCGCGTTGTGGCGGCCCACATCTTCCATATAGACTAGGGGTTTATCCCCTTGGCACAGGACCGTGCCGTGGATCGCCCCGGCCTCTAAGTACAGGCTCGGGGTGCGGTTGATCTGGGCCGAGAGTGCGTAGAGCCACGAGGTATGGACAGGGGTTTGCGGCAGCGTGACGCCCTCCAACCCCTCCATCATATCGCCAAATACAGTGCCAACCGCGCAGCCGGAGGTGCGGGTTTTCTTCGACAGCTTTTCTTCGTGGCTGGTCTCCACGGTGGTGCGGACCACGACCGTCTCCAATTCCTCATCATAATCGATGCGCGTGACCTCATCGGCGTCGGACAACATCCCCTGATTGCGCAGGAAGCCGAGGGCGAGGTATTCGGGGTAGTCGCCAATAGTCATCGCCGTCACAATCTCGCGCCGGTTCAGGAAGATCGTCAGAGGGCGCTCCTCGACCACGGAAATCTGCTGGGGCTGGCCATCATGGCCCACGCCCGTCACCGCGCGCGTCAGGCGCGGCTGGCTCGGATCAGGGGCGATCAGGTAACTGTCGGCACTCTCGCGGGTGGCCATGGCCTCTCCCATTGCAACGCCCTGCGGGCGGGTCTACGGTTTCGCCATTCAGACTAGAAAGTTCCCATGCAGAGCACCACCACCAAATCCGCCTTCTGGGCGGGGTTTCGCGATAGCGCGCCGTTCCTGATCGTGGCCGCGCCCTTTGCTGTGCTGTTCGGTGTGGTCGCGACCGAAGCCGGGTTGAACGTGTTCGAAACCCTCGCCTTTTCGGTGGTGGTGATCGCGGGGGCCGCTCAGTTTACCGCGTTGAGCCTGATGGAGGACAATGCGCCGACGCTGATCGTCCTCGTTTCCGCCCTGATCGTGAACCTGCGCATGGCGATGTATTCGGCGTCGATCACACCCTATCTGGGGCAGGTGAGCCTGTGGCGGCGGGCGATTGCGGCCTATTTCCTCGTCGATCAGACCTATGCCGTGTCCTACCAGAAGTTCGAAACCGCGCCGGAGATGAGCGCAGCGCAGCGCTTCGCCTATTTCATGGGGACGATGACGCCGATTTGCCCGATGTGGTATGTGTTTACGCTGGTTGGGGCGGTGATCGGCAAGCAGATCCCGGAAAGCTGGGCGTTGGACTTCGTGGTGCCGATTACCTTTCTGGCGCTGATCGGGCCGATGTTGCGGACCGGGGCGCATATCGTGGCGGCGCTGGTGGGGATCACGGTCGCGCTGTTGTGTGCCGGGCTGCCCTTCTCGCTGGGGCTGGTGGTTGGCGGGCTGGCCGGGATGGCGGCGGGCGCGCAGGCGGAACTGATGGCGGAGCGACGCAAGGGGCTGGAAACATGACCGGCGCAAGCGGCACATGGGAGCTCTGGGCCATCATCATCGGCCTTGGGGTCGGCAGTTTCGCGATCCGCTTCACCTTCCTTGGGCTGGTCGGCGACCGCCCTCTACCCCCATGGCTGCTACGCCATTTGCGCTATACCGCTGTCGCCGTGCTGCCCGCTTTGGTCGCGCCCTTGGTGGTCTGGCCCGATGCCACAGGCGGCACCCCGGATGCGCCTCGGTTGGCGGCGGCGGTGGCGACCTTTGCGGTGGGCTATCTGACCAAGAACGTCATGGCCGCCATCGCGGCAGGGGCGGTGAGTTTGTACGCGTTGTTGTATGTGCTGTGAGCGGGCGCCTTCTGTTCAAGACACCTCTGCCACGGAATCAAGGCGAAGCCGCCGTGGCCAGCGCCGGCCCGGCCCAGCGGGCTGGCGCTTTGGTTGGTCTTGGTGCTTTGAAAGTTCGTAGCGCTACCACAGCGACCATAAATCGAGCCAAACGCGTGTTGGAGCGCCATCCCCCGGGCTGGCGCTGGCCACGGCTACCGGATGCGCAACAGCAAGTGCACGTCTCCCTAACTCGGGCCTGAGCGTCGATCGCACCCTACTCCGCAGGAAGCGCCACCGGGATGCCGTCCAGCACGTCACCTTCGTCATTCTCGTAATATTTGTCGGTCACTACGCCGGGACGGGTGGCGATCTGCTCCATCAGCCGATCCGGAAAGAAGGTGACGTTGATATCCTCGAACCCCGGCAGTTGCCGCAGGATGCCCGTGGTCGAATTCGTGCAGAACGCCCCCGGCACCCTCCCGCGCGCTTGCACAAGGGCCAGTGCCTGTTCGGCCACCTCTGGCGCAACAGGGATGGTCTGGCTCACCACATGGAACGTATTGCGCGCGTGAGCGCTGCGGTAATACTGGAACTGCTGATCTGTGACACCATAAAGCACGTCGCCATGTTCCGTGATGTAATCCGGCCGATACGAGCCCGCCGGATCGAACAGCACGCGCTGCGAGCCTGACACCATCAGCGCCGTGTGTCCGCCCCGTCCGGTGCGATTGTTGATCATTGTGACAATGGTCAGTTCCGGCGGCCCTTCGGCCTTGTACGCCACCGCCTGCACCTGATCCGCAGGCAGCGGGACACCGCCCCCACCGCCACAAGCGGCAAGGGTCAAAAGCGCCAGAATGGCGGTCAGTTTGACAAGGATAGATCGCATCTCACCCCCGATGCGCCCCAAACGGGCGTCAGATCAGGTGATGAAAATCGCCATCCAGACGACCAGAGCAATGATCACGATCACGGACCATTTGGTCCACGCCATGAAATTGTCGAACGTCTTTTGCTGCACTTGGGTATCCATTTCGCCATGCTTATGGTCGGCCATGGTTCGCGTTCCCTTATTCGTCGATTGGCTACGTTTGCGCCGGGTTAGCGGATTCTAGCGGCGCTGTCACGGCGCCATTTGGGCGCAGGGGGAGCGGCCGAACGCAGGCGCGGGACATGCGCTAAACCTCTTGTTCCAAGTCTTGCGCAAGGCGAAAGCCGATACGGTTCGGTTCAGCCGCTTCAACAGCTTTCGGCAAGGTGCGGAGCATTACATTTAGCTGCGTCACATGCTGGATCAGTTGCGTTTTCGCGCCCGTGGGATCAGAGCCATAGAAGGTCACGATATCGGGGTCAAAATACCCCATCCCTTCGATCCGCAGCACGCCTGCATCGCCCCCGGTGAAACCCATAGCGACCTCGTGCTCGCTATCAAGCGTTTTCTCAAACTCCTGTAAATACATCACAATTCGCTCATAGGCCCATTGCGCAGGACTTTTGGATTTGGCTGTCTGAGCGACCTTTTCCGGCACGGGCTGCGCGCCGTCGGGCGTGTCGGTTTGGGTATGCACTTCGTACCGGCGCGGCAGAACTTCGGCTTCGGCGGCCTCGGCGGATGTGGCGATTTTATCTTGCATTTTGGCTCCCTTGACCGCCGTTCACACAGGCAGCGCGGTTGTTTCCTTGAGCGTTTCCATAACAAAGCTTGCGGAGATATCCGAGACCGGGACCGCCGTAATCAACTTTTTGTAAAACCGATCATATCCCGCCACATCGGCGACCTGCACACGTAGCACATAATCCAGATCGCCGGACATGCGGTGCGCGGCGGTGATTTCGGGCAAGGCGCGGATGGCGGCTTTGAAACGCGTCATCCATGTCTCATCATGTGAAGAGGTGCGGATTTGCACCAACACTTGCAGCCCCAGCCCCACGCGGGCGGCGTCGACCAGCGCGACGCGGCCTGTGATCACCCCCGCCGCCTCCATCGCGCGCAGCCGCCGCCAGCAGGCGTTGCGCGACAGGTGCGCGCGCTCGGCCACCGCGTCCATCGACAGCGAGGCATCGGACTGCACGAGGCGCAGCAGGCGCAAATCTGTCTCATCAAGCTTCATAATGTTGGGATACTGTCCCAACATTGCACGCATGTCACCCTATTTTGGGACACATGCCCAGCCCCGCCCCTGTATTTTGCCACAAACGCAACAGGAGACCCCAATGACCCGCATCTTCTCAACCCTGTTCCTCGACCACCCGGCAGCGGTGCAGGAAAGCTACGCCGAACATCTTCGCATGGCGCTGTGGTTCGCAGGCAAGCTAGGCCAAGCCGCCTGCGCTGCCGTGATCCACGCGCTAATCCCCGGCCTTTGCAAACGCACCGCTTCGGAAATCATCATCGAACTCCACGCCCATATGATGCGCCGCCGCTGATCGAAAACGCACGCACATCTTCGTTAAGCCAAAAATATTCCGGGGGCCGCGCGAAGCGTGGTGGGGGTAGAACCCCGTCTCACTTGGCCTGATACAGCCACGCGCCATCTTCGCGCCGTTCCCGCGTCACCTGCCCGGCTTGGTAGAGATGCGACAGATGCGCGATGGATTCGACCAGCGCGAGGCCGTATTCGCCCTCGCCAATGGTCCGTTTGAACAGGGGCGCGAAGCATTCGGCTGCGGCCTTGGGCGTGTCGAGATAGGCCAGCAGGCGACGCAGCCCGCCATGATGGTTTTCGATCAGTTGTTCGAGCCGTTTGGGCAGGCCAGTGAAGGGGAGTTTGTGCCCGCCCAGCACCAGATGATCCGCGCGCGCCAGCGGCACGAAACGCTCGCAGGCTTCCAGCCATTCGGCCAGCGGGTCGGCCATTGGCTCGGTCGCATAGACGCCAATATTGGGGCTGATGGAGGGCAGGAGTTGGTCGCCGCCAAGGATCAGATTATCGTCGCGGCTCCAGAATGTCGCGTGTTCGGGGGCGTGGCCATTGCCGATATGGACGTCCCATGTGCGCCCGCCAAACTGGATCGTATCGCCTTGCTTCACACGGGTATAGCCCAGAGGCATGGGCGCAACGATATCGCCGAAATTGAAGGGGCGTTCTTCGGCGCGCTTGGCATAAATCTCAGGGTCCATGCCGGAACTGCGCCAGAAATCGAGCGTTTCCTGCACTGGTTTTTCCTGCACGTCCAGCGTCAGCATCCGGCCCATCAGCCAGCTTGTCCGGGTCGTGATCAACTCTGCGCCATGCTCCGTCTGGAACCAGCCCGCCAGCCCGATATGGTCGGGGTGATGGTGCGTGACGATCACGCGCGAGACCGGGCGTCCGCCCAACGGTCCATCCAGAAACGCCTGCCACAGGGCGCGGCTTTTCTTCGAAGAGAAGCCGGTGTCTACGATGGTCCAGCTATCGCCGTCATCCAGTGCGTAAATGTTGACGTGGTCCAGCTTCATCGGCAGCGGCATGCGGGTCCACAGGACGCCCGGGGCCACCTCAATGGCCGCCCCATGCTCCGGCGGCGTGTCCCAGGGATAGCGGATGCCGGGGCGTTTAGGGTCGGGGGTTCCGTCGGGCATTAGGCGGCAAACTCGTCTGGGGTCAGGGCATAGACGTCATAGTCGCCCGCGCGCGCTTGTGCCAGCAAAGAAGCGTGCTCAGGCAACATCCGGTGGACATAGAACCGCGCCAGCTTTTCGCGCGGCCCGCCCTTGTCGGCCTGCGCCGCCAAAAGATGCGCCTGTGCACCGAGAACCCGCGCAAAGGCGCGCAGGTAAGGCACGGCGCCTGCAAAGCGGACACGGTGGTTCACGCCAATCAGCCATTCGGTCGCGTCGCGCAATTCCTCCACCGCTTCCCAGACCGATTCCGCAAGGTTCGGGAAATCGGTGCGGGCGGCTTCCACATCGGCGGCAATCTCGTCGATCAGGGTCATCGCGGCTTCTCCGCCGTCCATCATCTTGCGGGCCACAAGGTCCATCGCCTGAATGCCGTTGGTGCCTTCGTAAATCGTGGTCACGCGCACATCGCGGGCGTATTGCGCAGCCCCGGTTTCTTCGATGAAGCCCATGCCGCCATGGACTTGGATGCCGGTCGCGGCGACTTCATTGCCAATATCGGTGCCGAACGCCTTGGCGATGGGGGTCAGCAGGGCGGCGCGGGATTTCCAATAGGCTTCGTCTGTTGCGGTTTGCATGTCGATGGCGACGGCGCACATCAGGCCGATGGCGCGGGCGGCAAACGTGTCGGCCTTCATTTCCATCAGCATGCGGCGCACATCGGCGTGGTCGAGGATCGTGCCTGTCCCGTCCACCTCATCCGAGCGGCCCTGTTTGCGGTCCAGCGCATAGGCCAGCGCGTGTTGATACGCCCCTTCCGCAACACCAATCCCCTGCCCGCCCACGCCAAGCCGCGCGTTGTTCATCATGGTGAACATCGCCGCCATGCCGCCATATTCGGGACCAACCATCCAACCTTTCGCATCGGAGTACTGCATCACGGCGGTGGGCGAGCCATGCAGGCCGAGCTTATGCTCAAGGCTCACAACGCTGACCCCATTGGCCGGGCCGGGATTGCCATCCGCATCGGGCAGGCGCTTGGGCACAAGGAACAGGCTGATCCCCTTGGTCCCTTTCGGGCTGTCCGGCGTGCGGGCAAGTACGAGGTGGCAGATGTTTTCGGCCACGTCATGATCGCCCCATGTGATGTAGATTTTCTGCCCGGTGATCGCGTAGCTACCATCGCCCAGCGGCGCTGCCTTAGACGTGAGCGCGCCCACATCAGAGCCCGCCTGCGGCTCGGTCAGGTTCATCGTCCCGGTCCATTGCCCAGAGATCAGCTTGGGCAGGAACAGCGCTTTGATCTCATCACTGGCGTGGTGTTCCAGCGCTTCGATCTGGCCTTGGGTCATCAGCGGCGCGAGTTGCAGCGACAGGCAAGCGGCGCTCATCATCTCATTTACCGCCGAGGTCACAGTCATCGGCAGGCCCATCCCGCCAAACTCGGGGTCCGCCGCCATGCCGACCCAGCCGCCGTCCGCGATGGCCTTCCACCCCTCCGCGAAGCCGGGCGAGGTGCGCACGACACCGTTTTCCAGATAGGCAGGGTGCAAATCGCCGCTGCGTTGCAGGGGGGCGAGCACTTCTTCACTCATCTTGCCCGCCTCGGTCAGGATGGCAGAAACGACATCGGAACTGGCCTCGGCAAAGCGGTCGGTGGCGGTGACGCGGTCGAACCCGACCACGTGATCGAAAAGGAAGCTATAATCATCGACGGGCGCGCGATATGTCATCAGACGGTCTCCGGCTGGCGTTGCATCAGGGGCCGGGATGGCTTGGCTTAGAGGCGTTTCGGCGCTATCCCGGCGCGAAACCTGCACCTCCCTCGCAAACGACCCCCTGTTTGCGCAACCAGAACGCCGCGTCACGAGAGCCCATGCAAACCGCTCACCTTGCGTCAGATGAAAACGGCATCGCCGAAGCCGCGCGGCTGTTGGCGCACGGAGCGCTGGTGTCGTTCCCGACCGAGACGGTCTATGGCCTCGGCGCCGATGCGCGGAACGGGGAAGCGGTGGCGGGGATTTATGCGGCGAAGGGACGGCCATCGTTTAACCCGTTGATCGTACATGTGCCGGATATCGCAATGGCCCGCAATTTGACGCGTTGGAACGACGCGGCGGAAGCGTTAGCGGAAGCGTTCTGGCCCGGCCCGCTAACAATGGTGTTACCTTTGGCACAGGGACACGGGCTGTCCGATCTGGTGACAGCGGGGCTGCCATCGGTGGCCGTGCGCCTGCCCGCACACCGAGCGGCGCAGGCTTTGCTCGCACGGCTGGGCGGGCCGGTCGCCGCGCCTTCGGCCAACCCATCGGGCAAGATCAGCGCGACGACGGCGGCGCATGTGCAGGAGGGTCTCGGCGGCAAGATCGCGGCTGTTCTGGATGACGGCCCTTGCGCGGTGGGGGTCGAGAGCACGATTGTCGGGCTGGTGGAGACGCCAACGCTGCTGCGGCCCGGAGGAGTGCCCGGCGAAGAGATCGAGGCGGTGCTCGGCGCGGCTTTGACGCGTGCGGCGAAGGGGCAGATCACCGCTCCGGGGCAACTTACATCCCATTATGCCCCCGCGGCGTCAGTCCGGCTGGGCGCGACACAGGCGCGGGAGGGCGAGGTTTTGCTGGGCTTTGGCGATATCGCCGGGGCCCTGTCCCTATCGCCCAGCGCAGACTTGATCGAAGCCGCTGCAAACCTGTTCGGCCACTTGCGCAGGCTGGACGCTACTGGTCAGCCCATCGCAGTTGCGCCAATACCGGAAACGGGCCTCGGCGCGGCGATCAATGACCGGCTCCGGCGCGCGGCGGCGCCCCGCGACTGAACATCGCGTGAAAGTGGCAATTCTGGGTTCGCACTGGCGGGCAAATCAGCCTAAATTCCGCATATGCGCGTTCTGTTTCTCTCTCTCATCCTGCTTTTTCTGTCTTGCGCAGCCTTTGCGCAGGAATTCACAGAAAAACCTCTGCCCCTTGATGCCACCCTGTCCGAGGACGGCACCGGCGTTACGCTCACATGGCGCGATGCACCAAGGCCACGCGTTGGGCCGGTTGATGTGAACCGGCGCATCTATGGCAGCACCGGTCCTGACACATGGGAGCGGCGCATTGAGGGCATGGAGCCGAAGCTCTTTTTCAACGATACCGGGTTGGAGCCGGGCGTCGCCTATGAATATCAGGTAATCCGCCGCGCGCGCGATATCGTGGACGTGGGCTATTGGGTGACAGGGGTGGAACTGCCAGCCGTCGAGCAACGCGGGATTGCTTTACTGGCGGTAGATGAAACCTTGCAGGATGCGATTGGCCCCGAGTTGGCGCGCTTTAGCAAGGATCTGGTTGGCGATGGCTGGCGCGTCACGCAAATCGGTGTGCCGCGCCATGACGCCGAAAACCCGTTGGCCAATCTGGACGTCGCGCGGCGTCTGCGCAGTTGGGTTGCCGCTCAGGTCGCTGAAAACCGGGACGTGGAGCATAGTCTTATTCTGGTAGGACATGTTCCAATTGTCCGCTCAGGTCGCGCTGCGCCAGATGGGCATAAGGCAGTTAGCCATGCCACAGACTTGTTTTATGCAGATCTAGGGCGGCGTTGGCCGGAACTAAGCCGAGAGGTGGAGCCAGGTGTGCTGCGCTACAACACACTGCCGGACTTGCAGATAGACATGACTGTCGGTCGCATAGATTTTGAACCCGTCGCACGCAAAAAACCGACCCGGGAATTGGGCTTGCTTCGCGGCTATTTCGACAAGAATCACCATTGGCGCAACGGTCGGCTTGGGGATTTGCGCAACGCCTATGGTCAGAACAAAAACGTACTGGCCGAGACCTATGCCCTGCGCAACCTGGTCGGGCCGAGGGCCGTCAGGAAAGGCGGGCATCACGATGTAGGCGAGACGCAGCCGTGGCTCTTTGGCGTGGATTTCGGCGACCACAAGGGCGCGAATTATGCGGGCTACGCCAACAAGGCCGTGTTTGCCATCAATTTCGGCTCGCATAAGCACAAGTTTGACCGGGCCGGGAACCCTATGATCGCATTGCTAGCGCAGCCTTGGTATCCACTGGCCGTCGGCTGGGGCGCGCGCCCAACATGGTGGCTGCATCACATGGCGCTTGGAGGGACGATCGGTGACGTACATAGGCGCACCGTCAACAACGGCGACGTTCGGCAAAGCGATTACCGCACCGCACTCGATTACTTCCCGACGGGGCGGTACCTGTTTCGCAATGCGGTTTGGATCAATCTGATGGGTGACCCGACCTTGCGCGCCTTTCCGCTGGCCCCACCGACGCGCTTAGTGGCCACGCCAAGCGACAACGGCGTAAAGCTGCGTTGGGAGGCATCGACTGACCCCGACACGCTGGGCTACCGGGTCTATCGCCGTGCAGTAGGCGCTGCTGGGTTCGAGGCCCTCACCCCGGATACGCTGGTGACAGACACCGCGTTTACGGCTCCCGGGGCAGGAGAGGACACTCTCTTTATGGTCAAAGCCTATGGGTTGAAGCAGGTCTATGCCGGATCGTTCCATACCTATTCCCAAGGGGCCATGACAGCTTTGGGCTATACGCCAGTTGGCTTGGCGCCTGACCGTTTTGAGACGCGCGCGGACGCGCCATTGCGATTGCCGACACCGAATGCGCCGTTGATCCTGTCCTTTGTGGAAGGGCCAGAAAGTGGGGCTTTGGCGCGTGACGGAGAGACATGGGTCTATACCCCCGCCCCCGAAACCGCTGGGGCGGTGCGGCTAAGGGCAGCGGTATCAGGCGTGCTGGATACGAGCTATGCCGAGTGGGTCGTGGACGTTGTGCCAGCTCTGGTGGAGCCTGCTTTGGAACAAGACTGACCATTGCTTCTGCGCGCCGCCGCGACGGAATCAAGGCGCAGCCGCCGTGGCCAGCGCCGGGCCGATCCGGCGCTATGGTTGCTCTAAGTGCTTCGCGTGTTCTTCGCGCTAACCCAGCAGCCATAGATCGAGCCGAACTGACGTCAGATGCGCCATCCCACAGTCCGGCACTGGCCACGGCTACGGTGTATAAGTTGCGCTCACGCCGTTCCAGCCGCCCCGGACAGCAACGCCGGATCAATCCCCAGCCCTTTGATCGCTGCCGACCATTTCGCCGTCGCTTCGGTGTGAAACACCAACTCCTGACGGCCATCACACGTAAGCCAGCCGTTCTGCGCGATCTCGCCCTCAAGCTGCCCCGGCCCCCAGCCGGCATAACCCAACATCATTAGCGCCTCGCGCGGGCCGTTTCCGACAGCGATGTCTTCGAGCACGTCCAGTGTGGGCGTCAGAGCCATGCCGTTGCGCACCTTTAAAGTACGAAGATCCGACGTGTAATCCGAGGTGTGCAGCACAAATCCCCGCCCGGTTTCCACTGGCCCACCGAGATGGACCAACACGCCATCGGTCGGCACTTTCGGCACAATATCCAGCTGTTCGAGCAAGTCAGCAAAACTCATGTCATGGGCGGGTTTATTAACAATGAGACCCATCGCACCTTTGCTGGAATGGTCACACATATAGACAAGCGATTGCGCAAAACGCGGGTCAGTCATGCCCGGCATGGCAATCAGCATGGAACCTGCAAGGTCTAGGGTTTCGGATGTCATTGCGCGTCGCCTCTGCCGCCACTGTGCCGCGATTGACGGGGGGCAATCAAGCGGGAACAAGCGTGGACACAGTGTTCACGCGGCATATCGCCATCGTGACTTGGCATTTCAGCGCCAATCGCGCATGTCTGAGGCATGAAATTACGTGCGCTCTCATATCTTTTGGCGGCGTCGCTGGCGCTTGGGACGCCTGCGGTGGCGGGCGATCCGATGGATGAGGCGTTGACGCATAGGATCATCACCGGATGGGAACAGCCCGACGGCACGCGCGTGGCCGCACTGGAACTGGCACTGGCACCGGGGTGGAAAACCTATTGGCGCAGCCCCGGCGATGCGGGCATCCCGCCGGAGTTTTCATGGAAGGGCGCGCGCAATCTGGCGGCTGTGCAGGTGCATTGGCCCAGCCCCGGTATCTTCTGGGAAGCGGGGATGCGCTCGGTTGGCTACAAAAACACTGTTGTTTTGCCCCTGACCATCGCCCCGAAGCGCGCGGATAAAGACGTGCGGCTGAAGGGCAAGATGCAGTTGGGAATCTGTTCGGACATTTGCGTGCCAGCGACTTTGCGCTTTGACGCCGTTCTGCCCGCCGGGACGGGGGGGCGTGCGCCTGCGATTGTCGCCGCGCTGGCCAGCCTGCCGTATTCCGCGCGCGAGGCGGGTGTATCCTCTGCCACCTGCCGGATTGCGCCAACAGCGGATGGTGTAAAGGTCGAGGCGCGGATCACCATGCCCTCTGCCGGAGGCGACGAAGAGGCCGTGATCGAACCCGCGCAGCCCGGCATCTGGGTGTCCGAGCCGGAAACCACGCGCAGCGGCGGGGCGCTGACCGTGACGGCGGAAATGATGCACAACACCGGTGCAGCCTTCGCGATAGATCGCTCGGCCCTGCGGATTACGGTGATAGGCGGCGCGCATTCGGTTGATATTCGGGGCTGTGACGCAGGGTAGCCGTGCCAAAGCCAGACCGCGGGGTGGCGATTGCTACAGTCGTTCCGACGCGATTTATTTCAGCAACCTTGCCACGCAGAATGAAGGGCGCGCCCAGCTTTGACAAAAAGCCAGCCCGTCCGGGCGGTCTGGCTTTGGCATGGCGGCTTCGCCTTGATCCCATGCCATTGGCGCGACGAACTAAGCTCGGCGTAGCCGGGTCAGCGCCACAGTTAGCGCGGCGAGGATGTAAGCCACGAGGCAGAGTACAGCGCTTCCGGCGATGAACAGGCCGAGGGCTTGGGGAAGTGTTGCATGCGAAAGCGCGTCAGGCAGAGCATTCGCCAGCGCCTCAGGCAAAGCCCCCGTCACCGCCACAAAACCCATCGTCAGTGCGCCCCAGCCCAGCACCAGTGCCCAAACGCCTTGCACCAGCACCCGCAGACCCGTGGCACGGCGGGCGCGCAAGGCGGCGCGCATGGCACGGATCAGGCGGCTGACATCGTGTTGCATCGCGACCAGCGCGGGCACGACCAGCAACACCAGAAGCATCCCGAAGCCGAGGCCGTAGACAAGCGTGATCACGGTAGGTTTCAGGAACTGCGCCTGTTGGCTCGTCTCATACAGCAGCGGCACAAGGCCGAGCACCGTCGTCAGCGTCGTCAGCAGCACCGGGCGCAGGCGATCGCAAGCCCCGTCGATGATCGAAGGGATCAGGCCGCGCTCTTGCTTATATTGGTCAATGGTTGTGACCAAGACGATCGAATCGTTGATGATAATCCCGGTCATCCCAATCAGCCCCACGACCGAGAACATCGAGAGCGGCACGCCCCAAGCCGCATGGCCATAGATCGTGCCGACCAGACCGAAGGGGATAATCGCCATCACCACCAAGGGCCGCGACCAACTGGCGAAGACCCAGGACAGGACCAGATAGATCCCCGCAAGGCACAGGATAAACCCGCTGCCCGCCTCGCTTAGGAAGCGGTCCTCTTGCTCGCTCAGCCCCGCCATGCGCCAGTCCACCTGCCGTTCAGAGGCGATGCGGGGCAGGATTTCGGCCTCCAACATCTCCTGAATTTCGGTGGCGCGGGCGGGGTCGTCTTCGCTGATGTCCCCGGTGACGGAGATCACGCGGAGCCCATTCTCGCGCTTCACGGTCGAGAAGCCCGTGCGGGAGGTGACAGAAACCACATCGCCGAGCGGCACGTAAGTCCCGGAGGGCGTGCGGATTTGCATGCGTTCGAGGAAGTCCGCCGACAGTTCATCTTCGGGCAGTTCCACGCGAATTTCGGCGGCGCGCACGCCCACAGGATAGGTCGCCGCTTCGATCCCGCCAAGGCGGTGGCGCAACACGCGGCTTAGGTCCGTGACAGTCAGGCCAAGCGCTTGACCTTGGGGGGTGAGGTCAAGGATCATCTCTTCCTTGTCATAGGACAGGGTGTCTTCGACCGCGCTGACTTCCGGGAATTCGGCCACGGCTGTTTGCAAGTCTTGGCTAGCGGCTTTCAGCGTCTCGGCGGTCGCGCCAAAGAACTGCACATCAAGCGCATCGCCGCCAGGGCCGGAGCGCCAGCCGCGGAAACTGACGGTTTCGGCCAGCGGGTGACGGGCGACGCGGTCCTGCAACTCGCCCACGAAGGCGAAGCTGGAATAGGGGCGCAGGTCAGCGTCGATCAGTTCGATTGCGATGCCGCCGAGCAGGGCCTTGTCCTTATTCTCGCCCGCAGAGAAGCCCCAGCCGGTGTTGCCGCCGATTTCGGCGATCACATAGTCGATCGGGTTGCGCCCGTGGCGTTGTTCGTATTCGCGGCCCAACTCCTCGGTCGCGCGCTGCATTTCGCGCATCATGGCAAGGCTGTCTTCGCGCGTCGCCCCCTCAACCATTGCGAAATTGCCGGTGACAGAGCCGCGTTCGGGCGCGTTAAAGAAGCGCCATTGCACATCGCCCGAGATGAACAGCACCGCTTGGGTGGCCAGCGCGACGATGGCGCCAGCCAGCACCGCATAACGGGCGCGGATGACGAGGGCCATGAGGCGGCGGAACAGCTTCTCGCGCACCCATTCGAAGCCTGTGTTGACCACGTGAGATGGCGTGTCGATGCCGTGGCTGCCGATCATGTGGACCAGCCGGGCCTTGCGGGCGCGAGGCAGGATCAGGAACAGACCGCCGACGCCGAGCGCTGTCCATGTCAGCGCAGGTTGCCACCAGTCCATCGCGAGCGTCATGGTTTGCGCCGTATCTTGGCCAGTCAACAGCATCCAGAGCCACACGGCACCAAAGGCCAGCGCTGCCAGCACCACGAA
>CAZPXE010000033.1:0-15455 GCA_964590545.1 uncultured Rhodobacterales bacterium
GAGAGGGAATTCCTGTGGCCTTGAACTTAGTCAGTCGCAAAATCTGACGAATTGAAAGGGGTGGATTAATGGGTCCTGACCCTAACCATTGGCTTCGGGTTTTACCCAACGGCCAAAAAGGTTTCGTTCCATACATGCCGTCAGCGTCGCGCTTACCCAATCTTCATCACGATACAAGTGGTCGAGCCGGTAGCATACAGCTTGCCATCTTCTACCCCCACGATCTGCCCATGGGCCACGCCGGTGGAGCGACCCACGTGGTCGGTCTCGCCAATGCAGTGAATTTCGGTGCCAAGGGGAATGCCGCGCAGGATATTTATCTTGTATTCCAAAGTGGTATAGACGCTCCCCTTGGGAACTTCGCTCATCACCGCGCAGGCCATCGCGCTGTCCAGAAGCGTGCCATACCAGCCGCCATGGACCGTGCCCATCGGGTTGGTGACGTTGAATTCCGGCGTGCCACGAAACACCGCGCGCCCCTTTTCGACGGAATGAAGTGCATACCCCATTGTCTCGCCAATGGGCGGGCCGGGCAGGCGGCCTTCCACGATGCCTTGCATGAATTCCAGACCCGACAATTGCAATGCTTCGGCCTGGCTCAGCAGATCTTCGGGGCTGTTCGCGATGTTGCGCATCTTGCTCTCCTAATTCGGGGCAAAAGTGGCGCGGCGCGGAACTGCCTGCAAGGCTTACGCGACGTTGCGCAGCACTTGCACCGGTTCGACGCCAAGCGCGGCGCAAAGCCGACCCGTCAGACGCGCGGAATTGAGCGTATAGATATGCAGATGCGGCACGCCTTCTTCGAGCAATTGGCTGCAAAGCTCTGTCGTCACGGCGAGGGAGAGCAGATCGGCGCGGTCGTCGCGGATCGCCACTTCGAACGCGCGGTCGAGCCAATCCGGCACCGACGCGCCGCAGCGATTGGCGAAAGATCGCGCGCGCTCCCAATTGCCGATCGGCAGGATGCCGGGATGGATCGGCTTGTCGATGCCCGCCTTTGCACAGGCGTCGCGAAAGCGCAGAAACATCTCTGGCTCAAAGAAAAATTGGCTAATCGCCTCATCCGCGCCCGCATCGAACTTTGCTTTGAGGAAGTCGATATTCTGCTGGAACGAGGCGGAAGAGGGGTGCCCTTCCGGGTAAGCCCCAACGCGAATTTTGAACAGGTCCAGCTTGGCCAGCGCTTCGATCATCTCAAGCGAATTGCCGAAACCATCGGGATGCGGCGCGAATTCCGCGCCGGGCGTGTCCGGGTCGCCGCGCAGGGCAACGATCTGGTCTATCCCGGCTTTTGCGAAGCTTTGAGCGCGTGCCAACACCTCCTCCTTGCTGGCACGCGCAGCGGTCAGGTGCGCCGCGACGGGCAGGCCCGTCTGGTCCATCACCGCCTTGACCGTATCAAGTGTCCGGTCCTGCACGCCGCCTTGCGCGCCATAGGTCACGGACAAAAATTCCGGCTGAAACCCCTGCAGCTGCGCCATGCAATCCCACAGCTTGAACGCGTTTTGCACATTCGCGGGCGGGAAAATCTCGAATGAGAGGCTGGGGACGGGCATAAGAATCTCCGGGGTTTCAACGGGTGGGTTGTCGCACGGGTGGAAACATGAGACAATTTCATAATTCTAAACTTAATTATGAGGATTGCTCACGTTATGCATCTGGAATTCCGCCACCTGCGCACGATCAAAGCGATCCATGAGGCCGGGGGGCTGGCGCGCGCGGCAGATGTTCTGAACATCACGCAAAGCGCATTGAGCCATCAGATCAAAGGGTTAGAGGATCAGGCAGGGGTGGAGCTGTTCGTGCGCCGCTCAAAACCGCTCAAGCTCTCTGCCGCCGGGCAGCGGCTTCTGCGATTGGCCGAACAGGTCTTGCCGCAGATCGAAGCGCTGCAAGAGGAGTTCGCCGGGCTGCGAGACGGCAAGGCCGGGCGGCTGCATATCGCGATTGAATGTCACGCCTGTTTCGAATGGTTGTTCCCGGTGCTGGAGCGGTTTCGCAAAGGCTGGCCTGATGTGGATGTCGACATCCGCCCCGGCCTCGCCTTCGACGCGCTGCCTGCCTTGATGAAGGAAGAGGTGGATCTGGTCGTGTCCTCTGACCCGGAGGATTTGCCCGGTATCACCTTTGTTGAACTCTTTGATTATGCGCCGGTTTTCGTGGCCGCTAACACGCATCCTCTGGCGGAAAAGCCCTTCATCGACGCGGCGGATTTCCGGGGGCAGACGCTGATCACCTATCCGGTGGAGCGCACGCGGCTCGACGTGTTCAGCCAGCTTTTGATCCCGGCCAAGGTGGAGCCCGCTGCAATCCGTCAGGTGGAACTGACCGCGGTTATCCTGCTGCTGGTCGCCTCGGCGCGGGGGGTCTCGGTCCTGCCCGATTGGGTGGTGCGCGAGGTGAAGTATTCCTCGGACTATATCACCCGCCCCCTGACCGAAGCCGGGATCACCCGGCGGCTTTATGCGGCGGTGCGAAGTGATGAGTTGGAAACCGGCTATATGCAGGACCTGATTGCCTTCGCGCGCGATGAAGCCCGTAAACTACAAGCGCAATGAGGCTTGCCGCGCGCCGTGCCGGGGTGTAGAGCCGCGCTTCATACCCCACACCCAGCGGAGGTTTGCCATGCCCGGCAGCGCCAATTTGAACATCATGCTGAAAGCCGCGCGCAAGGCGGGGCGGTCTTTGGCGAAGGACTTCCGCGAGGTCGAGAACCTGCAGACCTCGATGAAAGGCGCCGGGGATTTCGTCAGCAAGGCCGATATCGAGGCGGAGCGGATCATCAAGGAAGAGTTGATGGAAGCGCGCCCGACTTATGGCTGGTTGGGCGAAGAGGGCGGCGGCGAGGATGGCAAGGACCCAACCCGGCGCTGGATCGTGGACCCGCTGGATGGCACGACGAACTTCCTGCACGGGCTGCCTCATTGGGCGGTGTCTATTGCTTTGGAGCATAAGGGAAAAATCGTCGCCGGGGTGATCTATGATCCGTCAAAAGACGAGATGTTCTTTGCAGAAAAGGGCGACGGGGCCTTTATGAACGAACAGCGCATCCGGGTGTCCGCGCGCAACCGCTTGATCGAGACGATCTTTGCCACGGGCCTGCCTTTCGCGGGGCGCAGCGATTTGCCGGAAACGCTGCAAGACCTCGCGCGCATCTTGCCCACTTGTGCTGGCGTGCGCCGTTTCGGCGCGGCCTCACTGGATTTGGCCTATGTGGCCGCGGGGCGCTTTGACGGGTTCTGGGAGCGGCGTTTGAACGCGTGGGATATGGCCGCTGGCCTGCTGATCGCCCAAGAAGCAGGCGCGTTGCTGGAAGGGATCACGCCGGATGACGATATCCTTGACTGCGGTGAAGTGATCTGCGGCAGCGAGCCGATTTTTGCCCAGTTTTCCAAGCTCGTACGCGGATAATGCTGCCCGCCCCGGACTTGATCCGGGGCCTCGCGGAACACAGAGGGCCGGTTGAAACGTCGCGGTCCCGGGTCAAACTCGGCACGGGGACTAGCGCCGCCGCCCGCTCACCTTTGGAATCCGCGATGTGACCGCATCATAGCGCGCCTCAGGATGAGGCGGATGGCCATCGGTGCGCTGCCAGAAACCGGGCCCGCCGAGTTTGAGCCACAGTGGCACGGTCAGCAGCAGCCCCGCAGCAAAGCCGCCCAGATGCGCCCAATAAGCGACGCCGCCCGTGTCCGGGTCCGCGCCGACACCGCCCAGAATTTGCATCGCAAACCAGACCATCAGCACGATCCAGGCCGGGATCGGCAGGATGCGGAAAATCACGACGAGGATGATCAGAATATCCACCCGCGCGCGTGGGAAAAGCAGCAGATAGCCGCCCATCACCCCAGCAATCGCCCCCGATGCGCCCACCGTCGGCACGCCCGAGCCGGGGGCCGAGATCACATGGATCAGCCCTGCGGCGATGCCGGAGGCCAGATAGAAGCCCAGATAGGGGATATGCCCCATCTCATCCTCCATGTTATCCCCGTAAATCCATAAAAACAGCATGTTACCGGCCAGATGCATCCAGCCGCCATGCAGGAACATCGACGTAAGCACCGTGTAAAACCCGTCCCCCGAAGTGATCCGCGCGGGGATCATGGCCCATTCAACGAAGAACTGATTGATCGCAGCATTGCTGGAAAACAGGCTGAAATAGCTCAGAAACACCAAAATATTCGCAGCCATAAGTGCGTAAGTCACATAGGGCGTGCGGCCCGACGGGTTATGGTCACGGATCGGAAACATAGCCGCACGCTGGGGGTAAAACCGCACAGGGTCAAGAGCTTACCCCTCGGACATGGCGCTAAGAAGTGCGGCGTTGCCACCAGCCGCCGTGGTGTCAACGCACAGATGGCGTTCGCGCAGCACATGTGCAGCGTCGGGTGCGCGGCAGATCAGCGGGACCAGCGGGCCGGGCCGAGCAGCAAGGGCGCGGTCGTAGGCGCGCGCGCTTTGCGTATCAATCGCCCAATACAGCGCTGCGCCGATGGCCACAGCCTTGGTCAGGTCTGACGGTGCGGCATTGTCGGCGCGATGGGCCACGCCGCCAAGCGCCTCAACCGCAGCGAATTGCTTCGCGGCCACATCTTCACCGGGACCAAGGCACCAGATCGGCGCGCGGGGCTCTGTCGACCATCGGTTCAACTCACCCGTTGGGCCGGGCAAGGTTTGCTTGGGCGCCGGCGCGACCTTGTCTGGCTCGGACGTGAATCGCGACAGGTAAAGCGGGCCGCCCGCCTTCGGGCCGGTGCCGGAAAGCCCCTCCCCGCCAAAGGGTTGCGAGCCGACGATGGCGCCGATTTGGTTCCGGTTCACATAGATGTTCCCGGCGCTAATCTGCTCGGTCACCTCCTGCACACGGGTGTCGATCCGGGTCTGCAGCCCGAAGGTGAGCCCGTAGCCCGTGGCGTTGATATCGGCGATGACCTTGGGCAAATCCTCCGCGGCAAAGCGCGCGATATGCAGGACGGGGCCGAACACTTCCCGCTCCAGATCACCGATGCCAGCGACGCGGATCAGGGTGGGGGCAACGAAATGACCGCCCGCCGGGGCGATGATTTCATGGACGATCCGACCCTCCGCGCGGGCGGTCTCGATATGCGCAAGGATGCCTGCGCGCGCCGCGTCATCGATCACTGGGCCGATATCGGTGGCCAGATCAAGCGGATCGCCGAGTGAAAGTTCGGACATCGCGCCGGTCAGAAGGTCTTCAATGATATCAGCGACATCTTCCTGCACATAAAGGCAGCGCAGAGCCGAACAGCGTTGGCCCGCCGATTGGAACGCGCTTTCGATCACGGCGGCCACGGCCTGTTCGGGCAGCGCGGTGCTGTCGACGATCATCGCGTTCAGCCCGCCGGTTTCGGCCACCAGCGGCGCACCGGGACAAAGGGTATCGGCCATCGCGTGGCGGATCAGGCGCGCGGTCTCGGTGGAGCCGGTGAAGGCCACGCCGCCCACGCGCGGATCGCAGGTAAGCGCCGCGCCCACTGTGCCGCCCCCGGGCAGCAATTGCAGAACGTCTTTGGGTACACCCGCCTGATGCAGCATCGCC
The DNA here is from genome assembly GCA_964590545.1 of uncultured Rhodobacterales bacterium. Classification (GTDB taxonomy): domain Bacteria; phylum Pseudomonadota; class Alphaproteobacteria; order Rhodobacterales; family Rhodobacteraceae; genus Aliishimia. The sequence continues at coordinate 5,561 of CAZPXE010000033.1, forward strand.
ACGGCGCGGTAAGCGATCAGCGGCGTTTGCTCCGCAGGTTTGGCGAGCACGGCATTGCCAGCGGCCAGCGCGGCAGAGATCTGCCCGGTGAAAATCGCCAGCGGAAAGTTCCACGGGCTGATGCAGGTAAAGGTGCCAACCGGGGCAGCGTCACGCGCATTCGCGGCGTAAAACCGCAGAAAATCAACCGCTTCGCGCAGTTCCGCGACGCAATCGGCCAGCGTCTTTCCCGCCTCACGCGCGAGGATGGCGAAAAGCTCGGCCGCGTTTTCTTCATAGAGGTCCGCAGCCCGGTTCAGGATACGCGCACGGTCCGACGCAGGCGCGGTCCACAGGCGCGCAGCGTTCAGCGCGGTGTCCACATCCGCGGCGCTGGCCTCGGCGCAGGTGCCAAGCGCGTCATCGGCGCGGGCCGGGTTGGTGAGCGGTGCGGCAGGTTCCGCGGCAATGTCGCCTGCAATCAGCGGTTCCACGTGCCAGCGGGCATGTTCGAAGGGCGCGCGGTCGGCGAAAATGCGTTTCAGTGAGGGACCATGGGCCAGATCGACCCCGTCGGAATTGCGCCGCTGAGGCGCGAACAACTCGCGCCCCGTGGGCAGCACTGGCGCGTTCGAGGCAAGGGCTTCGAACGGATCGGCGACGACCTCTTCAGGTGGCACGTCTTCATCAACGATCTGGTTCACGAAACTGGAATTTGCCCCGTTTTCCAGCAGGCGGCGCACCAGATAGGCCAGCAAATCACGATGCGCACCGACCGGAGCGTAAATCCGGCAATTGGTGCCGTTCGCATCCATCACCAGCTTGTGCAACATCTCACCCATGCCATGCAGGCGCTGGAACTCGAACGCGCTGTTCGGCACGCCCATGTCGCGCGCCATATGCAGCACGGCGGTCACGGTATGCGCGTTATGGGTGGCAAATTGCGGGTAGAGCCGGTCTGTGCGCGACAGCAAATCGCGCGCCAGCCCGATATAGCTGACGTCAGTGGCCGGTTTGCGGGTGTAGACCGGGAAGCTGCCGAGGCCATTGACCTGCGCCAGCTTCACTTCACTGTCCCAATAGGCCCCTTTGACCAGCCGCACCATAATGCGCCGGTCAAGCCGCTCGGCCATGTCGTTCAGATGCGCGATGACAGCTCCGGCGCGTGGCCCGTAAGCCTGCACGACCACGCCAAACCCATCCCACCCGACCATCGCAGGTTCGGACAGGACCGCTTCGATCACCGACATCGACAGGGAAAGGCGGTCGGCTTCCTCGGCATCAATATTCAGACCCATCCCGGCAGAAGCCGCCAACGCGGCGAGAGAACGGATACGCGGCACCAATTCGCGCATCACCCGCTCGGCCTTGGCCACCTCATAGCGCGGATGCAGGGCCGAGAGTTTCACCGAAATACCGGGGTTCTGGCGCATATCATCGGCGGTGCAAGCCGTTGAAATCGCTGAAATCGCACGGGAATAGCTGAGGTGGTAGCGCTTGGCGTCAGCGTCTGTCATCGCCGCTTCGCCCAGCATGTCATACGAATAGGTGAAGCCTTGCGCTTCCATCCCGGCGGCGCGCTTCATGGCGCTGTCGATGGTTTCACCCAGCACAAACTGCCGGCCCATTTCCTTCATCGCGCGGGTGACGGCGGTGCGGATCACAGGCTCGCCGAGCCGCTTGATCGCGCCGCGCAATGTACCAACAAGGCCGTCTGTCTCATCTTCCAGCACCCGGCCCGTCAGCATCAATGCCCAGGTCGAGGCGTTCACCAGCGAAGAGGTGGATTGCCCCAGATGCTGCCCCCAATCGGACGGCGCGATCTTGTCTTCGATCAGCGCATCCATCGTATCCGCGTCCGGCACACGAAGCAGCGCTTCCGCCAGACACATCAACGCAACGCCTTCTCCGCTCGACAGCCCATATTCGGCCAAAAAGACTTCCATTAACCCCGGCGTGCCCGACGCGCGCAGCTTGCGCACCAGATCAGCGGCGTCCTCGCAGATCGCCGCGCGCTTAGCGCCATCAAGGTCCGCCTTGGCAATCAACTTCTCCAGCATCGCATCCGGAGCGGTATATTTCAAATCTTCAATCTGCGCGGGCAGGTGCAATAGGGGTGTATAAGCCATAACGTCTCCTCAGATCGTCCATTCAGCATACCTTGCTACGCGCAGGCGTATTCCTTAGTCTGTACCGATACTCCCGAACGAAAGAGCGAAATGCTGCCCAATTCTAAAGAAAATTCCTTTCATCAACTTGATCGCTTTGATCGCGCTATTTTGCGAGGTGTCGCCGAGGATGGCCGGGTGAGCGTAACAGAGCTTGCCCAAATCATCGGACTGTCAAAATCGCCGACACAGGCCCGTTTGAAAAAGCTTGAAGCACAAGGGTATATTTTAGGTTATCGCGCGATGCTGAACCCGATCCAACTCGGTCTGGATCATGTTGCATTCGTAGAAGTGAGGTTAAGCAACACGCGCGAGGCCGCGATGACGGCTTTCAACACCGCTGCGATCAAAGTGCCAGAAATTGAACAAGCGCACATAGTTGCCGGGAATTTCGACTATTTGCTGAAGGTTCGCACGGCAGACATCACCAGTTATCGCCGCATTCTGGGCGAAGTGATCTCCAACCTTCCGCATGTGTCGTCAACCTCGACTTATGTTGCGATGGAAGCGGTCAAAGAGACGATGACGGGCTAAGGGGCAGGCGTTGAAATTTACAAAAGCCAAATCAGGTTAGGCCCATGCGTTTATTATGGCCCGCTATTGTTACTTTGATGCTCGGTTCTGGTGCCGCGTTGGCACAGACCGAGTGCCCGCCCGTTCCAGACCACAATGGCGCTCTTGCGTCGCTTGTCGAAGCAGCCCGAGCGGCTCCCAATGAGGCCGAAGCTCAAAGGCTGTCTCGCGAGATGTGGGCCTTATGGACTGATGCGCCGGACGCGATTTCACAGGAAGTCCTGGATCGTGGTATGCGCAAGCGGGAGAGTTTTGATTTGTTGGGCGCAATTGGCGAATTCGATACCCTCGTTGCCTATTGCCCCGGCTACGCCGAAGGATACAACCAACGCGCTTTTGCAAAGTTTTTGGGTCGTGACTTTGACGGGGCGCTGTCAGATTTGAACCAAGCGTTGGACCTATCTCCCGCCCATATCGGGGTGCTGTCTGGACGGGCGCTGACCTATATGGAACTCGGAGATCTGACACGCGCCCGCAGTGACCTTGAAGCCGCCTTGTCGCTAAATCCCTGGTTATCAGAACGACATTTGCTCGCTCCGGGTGCTCCGCTCGCACCGGGTGGGGACGATATCTAGACAGGCGGTTGCACATCCCGCACCTTCTGGATTAGGGATGATCCGCGCGCGGGCGTGATGGAATGGTAGACATATCGGACTTAAAATCCGAAGGGCTTACGCCCGTGTGGGTTCGAGTCCCACCGCCCGTACCAAATTCGCTGGTTTTGAAATATCTGTCCAGAAATGTGTCAGGTGTTAAGCGAAGGGCAAGATTCTCTGTTTATGGAGCGTAGGTGTCGGGTGCTGGCGAAAGCCGGTGCGCACACAACCTGCATTTCCAATAGAGAAGGTGTCTCACCCTCATGCGCGTTCTGAACTCCTTGTTTTTCAAGACGACTGCAATCATCACGATGGCCGTTTTTCTGACCGTGGCGACTCTGGAAGTGATCTCATACAGGTCTATTCAGCCCAACGCAGAAGCGGCCGTCGCGGAAGAGGCGACGACAGTTTCCAAGCTTATTGCGATGCAGATCGGCGGGTCTGCAAAGTTCGGAAACACCACCGCAATCGGCGAGATTTTGAATATCGCCCGAGTGACGGCTGGCCACGCTTGGATCGGAGCGCTTGTTGTCGATCCACAGGGCAACCAACTCTTCTCCGAAGCCCCGGATGGCGCTGATTTGCCTGCAGAATGGGTCAATTTGTCAGATCAGGCGCGCGCGACAGGCAAACATGCCGAAAATTCAAATGGGTTGCTTGTGGCGGAACCTGTCTTCTTTGGTGCAGAGGACGTAATTGTCGCTGTTATCATGACGGCATGGTCTGCTGAGCCGCGTGCGGCGGAGATGACGGAGTCCTGGATCTCTGCGCTGATGGGTGCGATCTCGGTCTTTGTGGTCGCCCTGCTAGGGTCGTCCTTTATGATGCGTGTTTGGGTATCAAAGCCTCTTTCAGCATTGGAATCGGCTGTTGGAAATGTCGCGAAAGGCGCTTTGGACACAAACGTCCCGTATACAGGTCGCAAAGATGAAGTTGGCCAAATTGCGCGCCGTCTAGAGGACTTCAAAACTCAACTAAAAGCAGGAGAGCAACTGGCCATTGACAGTGCTTTCAAGAGCGCGGCGTTTGAAGGCTCCACTGCACCCATGATGGTTGTAGACAGTGAATATCACGTAAAATACCACAATCCTGCATGTACATCGCTGTTTTCGCGACTGGCTCCAGAGATCAACAGATCGTGGAAGGACAGCTCTGTTGAGACGATGATCGGCGCTTCGCTGAAAGACTTCGCGGGCCTTGAAGATGCCCTCGATGAAATTTCAGACCGACAATCCGAAGCGATGCCCAAATCCGTAACAATTCCGCTCGGGGAACGCCGTCTTCGTGTCAAATTCAATGCAGCGCTTGACGCACATGGCAATATGACCGGCGCGGTCGTTGAATGGAGCGAAAGAACCGACGCGATCCAAAAGTCCGCTTTGGTCGAAGCAATCGACACGGCACAGGTGCGAGCGGAATTCTCAGTGTCTGGAAAGCTGCTCTCGGCAAACCCAAATTTCTTGAAATCTACCGGATACAAAGAGACGGAACAGCAAATGGCGGTCAATTTTAAATCGCTGTTCGTCGCGGAAGGATCTGTGGAAGCCGACCCACTGTTGAAACCTGCTGTGTCGGGCCGGTTCTACTTTTCGAAAAAAGACAGCCCTGATCTGGTCGCGACTGAAGGTAGTTTTGTTTCTGTCAAAGGGATCGACGGACGCCCAGAAAAGTCTGTCTTTGTCGGCATGGATGTATCGGCCGCCGAAGCAGAGCGCACTGCGCTGGAAGCTCAACGCGCTGAAGACGCGGAACAGCAACAAGGGGTCGTCGATGCTTTGGGGATGGCTCTAGCGAAACTGTCTGCCGGCGATTTGGCTTCGAACATTCAGGACCACTTTCCACACCTTTATCAACAACTGCGTGATGACTTCAATGCAACGGTTGATTCACTGAATTTGGCAATCGGATCGGTCGCGCAACGTACGACATCTATACGCAGCGAAACCGCAGAGATTACAGCAGCGGCGGATGACCTATCTCGCCGAACTGAGCGTCAGGCCGCAACTCTCGAAGAAACCGCCGCGGCTTTGGATGAATTGACCAATTCTGTCAAATCAGCCGCAGAAGGGGCGCAAGGCGCCAACGACATGGCCAAATCTGCACAGCAAAAAGCGGAAGAAGGTGGGGCCGTTGCCCGCGAAGCGGTTTCGGCCATGGACGGTATCAAATCGTCCTCGCAGGAGATTTCGAAGATCACAAGCGTGATCGACGATATCGCTTTCCAAACCAATCTGCTCGCGCTGAACGCCGGGGTCGAGGCCGCGCGCGCCGGAGAAGCTGGCCGCGGTTTCGCGGTTGTCGCGACCGAAGTGCGGGCATTGGCGCAACGTTCGTCAGACGCCGCGCGGGAAATCAATGAGTTGATTTCGTCCAGTGAAGCGCAAGTCAGCGCCGGGGTGGACCTGGTCGACAAGACGGGTACCGCTTTGGCCGCAATCGTTACGTCTATCTCAGAAATCTCCGACCTTGTCGCCAACATTGCAACATCAACGCGTGAGCAAGCGACCGGCTTGAACGAGGTGAACGCATCCGTGATGGAACTGGATCAAGTCACTCAGCAAAATGCTGCAATGTTCGAGGAAACAACTGCGGCCAGCCATGCCTTGACCCGTGAAACAGATGCGCTCGCCGGGGCTGTTTCTCAATTCAAGATATCCGGTGAAGAACTTGATTTATCGCAGTCAGCAGGAGAGCGGGCGCCTTCGAGCTTGACAGAATCTGACAGTAGGAGCGATGCGCCGCGCACCGATGAAACTCCGATCGAGCGCGAAGCATATTCCCCTCCTCCTCAGACAAGTTCAGTGACGCCAACTGCGTCTCAAGTTGCCGCGGTGGAAGGTAACGCTGCCTTGTACTTGGATGACGATGAAGGCTGGGAAGACTTCTAATCATCAGCGTCAGCGTATTGGCGTTCAATTCAAAGGCACGGACTATCCCTCCGATTGGAGACAGCTACGCTGAGCGCGCGCAATAACCTGAACTTCAACGTTTCTTTTCTTCTAGCGGCTAGTTAAGATTATAGGCCCCTTTTTAAGATCTCCCTCTCCTTCTTGAGAAGCCGGAATTCACGTCGAAGCCGATCGTTCTCTTGAGCGAGGCTCAAAACTTCTTTCGAATCCACGTCTGTATCTCGATGCGCTGTGATCCATCCGTTCGGCGTCGACACGCCAATACCGAGATCGTCAGCCCATTGGTCAGTGCAATGTACAGCACACCTTGGCGGAACTCGCCCGTCCGTTTCAGTCACATAGTTCATCCCCTTTGTCGCAGTAAATGCTATCAAAGGAGCGGCTTCAAACCCCGACAGGTTCAGTTCTCGCACCCGACGCTGCGCCAGTTGAAGCTACAGAAACTATCGAAAATCACAAATGATAGGAGACGGTCTGGTTGAGCAACCGTTGGGCGCAATCAAGCGCTTTTCTGGATATGGAACACAGTCACCATCTTTGGAGAAAAAATCAAAAATTCCCAATAACGCAGAGAGGTCGAAAATCAAGTGCGTTGGGCGCGTTGAGCGAAACTGTGTATTGCAGGTAATTTCGGGTTCGCTCAAGAGGAGTCGTCATACAACTTGACAGCGCGTCGCAACGCCCACAAAGATGAGTGCAATTTTATTTTGAAATTTTATTTTTGCGGGGTCCCTATGGGCGCACTCAGAAAAATCGCACAGATTTATCTTCGTTTTCTTGCTCCGGATGGCATTGATCTAAACGCCAGCAGCTTTCCCGAAGGGCGGGTATACGCGCGGTTGCTGATTGCAGTTGCACCAGTATTTCTAGTTCTTTTCTTATTCTATGTGCTGTTCTATCGAACCGGTCAAATGCGGGACATTTTGCTCGCTGTCAACTCAGATCCCACCCTGCAATGGCAGTTTGCGGTGGGCTTCGCGATCAATTCGTTTCTCTCATCCATTGTGGTGGTTTGGCGTATCCACCAGGTCGAAGCGCCGTTTCTGGAAGATGGTCGGACCAGCCTGTTCTTTGTATTTGTCAAGCAATTATCTGTTGTGATTTGCTTTCTCGCAGCAGCGTATCTTAGCCCTGTGCTGTTCTATTCCGCTTTCGAAATAGAAAAAGGGCAGTTTTCGGCAATACCCCCCTACATTGTTGCGACAATCATGCCGGTTTTGTTTGCTTTCTATTTTTACGCAGCGGTTCCGAACCTGCACAATTACCGGCGTGCAAAAGCGGCGAAAACGGAAACAGCCACTAAAAAGCGTGAAAAGGCGAAGGTTTGGTTTCATCATCTGGTGCTCGGCGCCGCCTTTGCAGTAGGCGTATTATTCATTTTCGCTCCGGCATTTTCCACCGTCGTTCTGGGTGCGCCCGTCGCATTATTCGTTTTTGTCTGGACGCTGTTTATCGCGTTTTTCTGGTTTTTCGACCAAACTGCCTGGATCAGGATTGCGGGACTGGCCGTGCTTGTCATTGTTGTTTCCGGTTCCAGTTATGCCGTGCGCGATATGCGTCACGATCAGGATCTGACTGTGTCGCCTGCACCTCTCGAACTGCCCGCCGATGGACCAATTTTCTTGGTTGCGTCAGATGGCGGGGGCATACGCGCAGCCTATTGGACCAATGCGCTACTTGGTGAAATCACCAAACATCCTGACTATGCCAACTTCGCAGATCGTGTCGTTGCCTATGGCGGCACGTCGGGGGGAAGCGTGGGTGTCGGACTTTTCGCAGCACTTCACGCGGCCGAAATTCCGGAAGACAAACTGGGCGAGACAGCGACCGAAATCCTGTCGGTTGACTACGTCTCGCTGGCCGCGACCCACCTGTTCTGGCGCGATTTCGTTGTCAGCGCCTTTTGTGCACGCAGCTTCGTCGCCTGGGCGATTGATTGCACCCGCTTCACTGATCGCATCACAGCAATTGAAACAAGGATGGAGCGTGAATTCGAAGCGGCTACAAATGGCAAAACCACGCTGGGACAGGCGATTCTTCCTGTGCCGCGCATGTTCTTTATCGCGACCGAGGTCGGCACGGGCCGCGCCTACGCTCTGACCACCGAAGATGTCGGCTTTGCAGCAACACAAAGCGGGGTGCCAACACCCGGCACATTGATCGCCAATGGTGTGCCGATGTCCACGGCTATGTTCGTAAGCGCCCGCTTTCCCGTGGTCAGCCCAGATGCCCGCATCCGGGTGACCAAGACCGGAACCGTCGCCGTGCCAGGGGATGCAGAAGACGCCTATGACATGCACCTGATTGACGGCGGTTACGCGGACAATACAGGCTCGATCGCGCTGACACAGTTGATTGAAAGCGGCGCGTTTGCTGGGGCCGAGGATCGGCTTTTTGCCTTGACGATCACAAACGATCCAGTGCGGGCAGGTTCCGATATTCAGGGCTTCATCGACCATGCGGCCTGCACACGTCCAAACCGTAGTGGTGGCAGCGGCGATGCCTTTCGCCTGATTGCCTCCCCGCTGCGCACGTTAGAAGGTGTGCGCGCGCGCGCCAGCGAAGCGCAACGTGCGGCCTTCCGCGAAGCGCTGCCGGACAAGCGGGTGGTGACTGTGCCCTTTGTTGGTTGCGAAGGCGATGCTGACGTGCCGCTTGGCTGGACACTCAGTGGCAAGGCGCGTGACGAGATGGATGAACAAGCTGGCAAATTGATGTTGCCCAACTCGCCCTTGGTGAAGTGGCTGAACACCGCTTACAATCCATAGCTTGCTAACGTCCATACTGCGACGGATTTTGCGGTCGCGCCCCTGTGCAGCGCACAGTATAAGCGCGGTAGCTGCAAAGGAGTCGCCCCATGACCGGAGAGTTATCGCCCATCGACAAGGCCAAATTCGTCGCCGCCAAACGCGCCACTGACTATGTGGAAAGCGGGATGCGGGTTGGCCTCGGTACCGGCTCTACCGCCGCATGGCTGGTGCGCTGTCTGGGTGAAATGGTGCGCGAGGATGGCCTTAAGATCAAAGGCGTTCCGACCTCGACCCGCACGGCGGAACTGGCGCGCGATGTAGGGATTGAGGTGATCTCGCTGGACGAGGCGAAATGGCTCGATGTGACCATAGACGGCGCGGATGAATTCGACCCTGACCAGAACCTGATCAAAGGCGGCGGCGGTGCGCTGCTTCAGGAAAAAATCGTTGCGACCGCGTCAGACCGCATGGTCGTCATCGCCGATGTGGGCAAAGAGGTTGAGCATCTCGGCACGTTCCCTTTGCCGATCGAAGTGATCCCGTTTGGCTGGCAAACCACACAGGCGCTGGTCGAAGAAACGCTGGTCTCGATGGACGTGCTGGGCCGCAACTCGACCCTGCGGATGAACGGCGAAGTGCCGTTTATCACCGACGAAGGCAACCACATCCTCGATTTGCACCTGAACCGCATCGGCAACCCGCGCCAATTGGCCTTGGTGCTGAACCAGATGCCGGGTGTGGTGGAAAATGGCCTTTTCATCGATATCTGCGACAGCGTTGTGATCGGCTACGGCGATGGCCGGGTCGAGGTGCGCGATATCAACGAAGGCACCGTAGAGACTGGCAAGCTGGAGTTTGTGGAAACCGATAACCTCTTTGCGGATCTGGGCGAGTGACGCGCGTGCCAAACCCGGATCACA
>CAZPXE010000034.1:0-15242 GCA_964590545.1 uncultured Rhodobacterales bacterium
CTACCTCTGACCTGGCTTGGGTGACGACTGATGCTGGGCTTCTTCGCCAAGTTGGGTGTGTGGCAGGCGGGTATTGATGCGGGTCTTGTCTGGCTCGTCGTCGCCTCTGCTGTCGCGTCGGCCATTGGTGCGTACTATTACCTGCGGATCGTATTCTTCATGTATTTCGGCGAGGATCGCGGCGATGCGTTGAACGGTGGCAAATCCCCGGTGCTCTGGGGCTTCCTGATGGCCTCCGCCGCAATCATGGTGGTCGGCATTGTGAACCTCTTCGGCATCGAAGGTCCCGCGCAAGCTGCGGCTTTGGCGCTGGTGAACTAATCCCTGTAAGGCGCGGCTTGGCCGCGCCAGTCTCCTCCTGTGTTGGGAGTTTATTTTGCCAAGCGAAGCCGCGGGTTGGCCCGCCGGATATGCGAAGATTGTGCTGCCCGAAACGGATAGTACGATGCTTGAAGCGTCTCGGCGCGCTGCTGATCTGACCCAACCCACATGGATCCTCGCCCTGTGCCAGACTGCGGCGCGCGGGCGGCGTGGGCGGGCTTGGGTGAACCCGGAGGGGAACTTCTCGGCAACGCTGGTCTTGCCGCGCCCCGGCTCCGCGCTGGAAGCCGCGCAGAGGTCTTTCGTGGCGGCGCTGGCGCTCTACCACACGCTCGCCGCATGCGCTGGAGCGGACCACGTCTCGCTGAAATGGCCCAATGACGTGCTGGTCGATGGGCGCAAAATTGCCGGTATCTTACTGGAGGCCCACGGCGCGGGCCCGGCGCATCTTGCCATAGGGATCGGCGTGAATTTGGTGGCCGCGCCACCCACGTCCCAGATCGAGGCCCGAGCGGTTGCCCCAATCGCCTTGGCGGAGGTTGCAGACCCACCCGTGCCCGAAGCTTTCCTTGTGAGCCTTGCAAACGCATATGCGCAAGAAGAACTGGCCTTCCAAACCCACGGTTTTGAGCGCACCCGGCGCGGCTGGCTCAACCACGCAGCGCGCCTGGGCGAGACGATCACCGCGCGCACGGGCAACAGTGAAACCACAGGCGTGTTCACAGACGTGGACAAGGACGGTCAGCTTGTTCTAGAGACGCCCGAAGGCCGCGTGACCATCCCCGCGGCAGATATCTATTTCTGACCTGCGAAAGGGCGGGGCCTATGCTTCTGGCAATCGATTGCGGCAACACCAACACGGTGTTCTCCATCTGGGATGGGGAGCAGTTTCTGTGCACCATGCGCACGTCGACCCACCATGCCCGCACGGCGGATGCCTATTTCACGTGGTTCTCAACGCTTTTGACCCATCACGAGATCAAGCCTGAGATTACGGATGTGATCATTTCCTCTACCGTGCCGCGCGTGGTGTTCAACCTGCGCGTCTTTGCGGACCAGTATTTCGGGTGCCGCCCGCTGGTGGTGGGCAAGCCCGACTGCCAGTTGCCTGCACCGCCGCGCGTGGATGAAGGCACCATCGTTGGCCCTGACCGGCTGGTGAATGCGGCAGGAGCCTATGACCGACACGGCGGCAACCTGATCGTGGTTGATTTCGGCACCGCGACCACGTTTGACGTGGCGGGCCATGACGGCGCCTATGTGGGCGGCGTGATCGCGCCCGGCGTGAACCTCAGCCTTGAAGCGTTGCACATGGCCGCCGCCGCGTTGCCGCATGTGGACATCACCAAGCCCCAGCGCGTCGTTGGCACCAACACCGTCACCTGCATGCAATCGGGTGTGTTCTGGGGCTATGTCGGGCTGGTCAAAGAGATTTGCGCCCGCATTCGGGGCGAGCGGGACTCGGAACAGATGAAAGTTATTGGAACCGGGGGGCTTGCACCCTTGTTCGATCAAGATATTGAAATTTTTGACGCCATCGAAGGCGATTTGACGATGCACGGGCTGACCGTCATCCATCAGTACAACAAGGAAAACGCGTGAGTAGCGAGAGATTGATCTACCTGCCCCTCGGTGGGGCGGGCGAAATTGGCATGAATTGTTATGTCTATGGTTATGGCGCACCGGAGGCGGAGCGGCTGATTGTCGTGGATATCGGCGTCGCCTTCCCGGATATGGATGGCTCGCCCGGCGTGGACCTGATCCTGCCCGACATCACGTGGCTGGCGGAGCGTGCGGATCGGATCGATGCGGTGTTCATTACCCACGCGCATGAGGATCATGTGGGCGCAGTGGCCCACACCTATGAGCGGCTCGGCGCGCCGATCTATGCCCGCGCCTTTACCGCCAATATCGCGCGCCGCAAAATGGAGGAGCATGGCCACCCTCAGGACGCGGTGCAGACCGTCTCTGCGTGGCCGCAAGTTGTGCAGGCCGGGCCGTTTTCCGTAGGATTCCTTCCGGTGAGCCACTCGATTCCCGAAAGCTCTGGCCTTGTGATCGACAGCCCGGCGGGGCGTGTGGTGCATACCGGGGACTTCAAGGTGGATGAGACGCCGCTGGTCGGTGAGCCGTTCGATGCAGAGCTTTGGTCAGAGATCGCAAAGCCGGGCGTCAAGGCGTTGGTCTGCGACAGCACCAACGTATTCTCGCGTAATCCGGGCAAGTCAGAGGCGACGGTCGGGCCGGAGGTTGAGACGCTGCTGAAAGACGCGCGCGGCATGGTCGTTGCGACGACATTTGCGTCCAACGTGGCGCGGGTCAAAACGCTGGCCGAGGCGGGTGATCGGGCAGGGCGCTCTATCGTGCTGCTGGGCCGTGCGATGCGCCGAATGATCGAAGCGGCGATTGAAACCGGCGTTCTGACGGGGTTCCCGAAAGTGGTAAGCCCCGAAGATGCAAGGCAAATTCCGCGTGAGAACCTGATGCTTTTGGTCACCGGCTCACAAGGCGAGCGGCGCGCAGCGTCGGCGCAATTGGCGCGCGGGAAGTATAACGGGATCGTGATGCGCGAGGGGGATACGTTTCTATTCTCCTCCAAAACCATCCCCGGGAACGAACGTGGTGTGCTGCGGATCGTGAACCAATTCTCGGAACAGGGCGTTGACGTGGTCGATGAACATTCCGAGGGGCATTACCACGTCTCCGGCCACGCCAACCGGCCCGACCTGCAAAAGATGCATGAGATTGTGAAGCCGCAAATTCTGGTGCCGATGCATGGCGAACACCGCCATTTGCGCGAGCATGTGCGGCTTGGTGCGCAAGGCGGGTTGGCAGGCGTGCTGGCCGTGAATGGTATGATGATCGACCTGTCCGGCAATGCGCCCACGGTCGCGGAATATATCGAAAGTGGACGGACCTACCTCGACGGGTCTGTGCAAATCGGTGCGCTGGACGGGGTCGTTCGGGACCGTATCCGCATGGCGCTGAATGGGCATGTGATGGTCACGGTGATCCTTGATGACGAGGATGAGCCGATGGGCGAGCCGTGGTGTGAAACCATGGGTCTGCCGGAAACCGGCCGCTCGCGCGCGGCGCTGGTCGAGGTGCTGGAAGAAGACCTGAGCCAGTTCCTCAACCGGGCAGGGGCCAAGACGCTGGCCGATGATGCCCGTCTGGAAGAAGAAATGCGCCGCATCGTGCGCAACACGTCCAATGACGAGATCGGCAAGAAGCCGGAAGTGACGGTGGTGGTCAGCCGGGTGGCATAAGGCCATGCACGCGGGATTGTATACAGCGTGTATACTTTCCGCGCCGCTCGCCCGCTTCTTCGGGTTTCAAATACTTCGGGGGGAATCGCATAGCCGGGGGGCTGCCCCCCCGGCTACGCAAGCCGTCTTTACATCCGGTCAGCGAAACTAAATTCGATGAAACTTGGCGTATGATCGCCTAGCCCGAGGGGGGCAGGGCCACGGTCATTGTCGCGGCGCTCGCCTCCCCGGCGGCCACGTCCGCGGGATTTGGGCTGTTGTTCGGTGTCATCGCGCTTGGTGTCTGGCTTTGCTTCAGTTACCGCTTCAGCCTTTGGCGCGTCTTCCGATTTGCGCGTGCGAGAGCGGCTGCGCTTGGGTTTCTCCTCGCGTGCTTCATCACCCTCCGCTTCCGGCTTGGCGGCGGATTTTAGCGGGTTGTCAATGCGCGGGATTTCCTTCTGGATCAGCTTCTCGATCGCATCGAAGTTCTTCTCATCGCGCGGCACGCAGATCATCATCGCCTTGCCATCGCGCCCGGCGCGGCCCGTGCGGCCAATGCGGTGGACGTAATCCTCGGCATGGCTCGGCACATCGAAGTTGAACACATGGCTCACCGATGGCACGTCCAGCCCGCGCGCTGCTACGTCGGAGGCAACGAGGATTTTCAAATCCCCCTCACGGAACTGGTCCAGGGTGCGCGTGCGCTGCGACTGTTCCAGATCGCCATGAATGGGTGCTGCGTCATATCCGTATTTTTTCAAAGACTTGGCGACGATATCCACATCCGTCTTGCGGTTGCAGAAGATGATCGCGTTGGTGCAGGCCTCGCCCTCAGCGTCGATCAACATGCGCATCACTTTGCGCTTTTCGCTGCTCTCGCGGTCGCGGCGGGAGCCTTTGAACATCACCACGCCTTGCTCAATCGTCTCGGAAGCGGTCGCCTGACGGGCAACTTCGACGCGTTCGGGGTTCGACAGGAAGGTGTTGGTGATCCGCTCAATCTCTGGTGCCATCGTCGCGGAGAAGAACAGGGTCTGGCGCGTAAAGGGCGTCAGGCCAAAAATGCGTTCGATATCAGGGATAAAGCCCATATCCAGCATCCGGTCGGCTTCATCCACCACCATCACCTTCACATCCGACAGGATCAGCTTGCCCCGCTCGAAATGGTCCAGCAGGCGGCCCGGTGTGGCGATCAGCACATCAACGCCTTTGTCGATGATGCTCTCTTGTTCCTTGAACGACACGCCGCCGATCAGCAGGGCGCGGGTCAGTTTCAAAAACTTGGAATATTGGTCGAAATTCTCGGCCACCTGCGCGGCCAACTCGCGCGTTGGGCACAGCACCAGCGAGCGGGGCATCCGCGCCCGCGCACGGCCCCGCGCCAGCAGCGACAGCATCGGCAGCGTAAAGCCCGCCGTCTTGCCTGTTCCGGTCTGGGCAATGCCCAAAACGTCGCGTCCTTCCAAAGCGGGCGGTATGGCGCCAGCTTGGATCGGGGTGGGAGATTCGTATCCGGCCTCGGCGATAGCCTTGAGGACCTTGGGGTTCAGCTTCAACTCAGAAAACTTGGTCATGTATGTCCGTTTTGGATGCGGACACTGACTTTGGCCCGCGCGTCTGAAATCGCGGCGCCCGGCTGGCGCATCGCGTGGGGCGGGGCATAACAGCAAGGGTCGCTGGGGTCAAATCCTGACAGGAAATTCACGGTTTAGCGCAGCGTCTAGTTGCAAATCGGCCCGTTTCAGCACGCCTTCGGCGTCCAGCCGCGCGATGAGGCCGGGGGAGGCCACGCACATCTCGTCATAAAAGGCGCGCAAAGCGCCCTCGCCGCCATCGGCTTCGATCTGGGTGAACAGCTCGTGCATCGTCACGCCGCCGGTCTTGCGGGTGCGGTTGGGGCCAAGCTCTGCCCGGTAGGAGCCGTGTTCCAGCCGGTAGCGGTACGTGGCCAGCCAATCCTCCCAGCTTTTGGCATGCAGATGGGCCAGATCGACTTGGGTTAATTCCACCTGACCGGGGTTTTCGACACCGTCCACAAAGGCGTTATGGATGCGCAATTTCAGCCCCTCTTGCCCCAAACGCACAAACAGCTTTCCCGCCACATGGCTGAGGAACCCGCCCTTCACGAAGTCCCCATAGGTCGGGTAGATCCGTCGCAGGGCCGCGTCGCGTTCGGGTGATTTGGGCATGAAGGCTTTGAACGCGGTCGGATCTCCCGCCAGCACTTCCATCGGGCGGGCGCGGGCGCAGAGCACCTCGGGGTCCAGCGCGCCAAGCGCCTCGCCAATGGGCTGTTCGGAAACCAGAAACTCATCCACATCGATATGGATCAGCCAATCCACCTCATCCTTGCGGCGATAGGCGCGGGTGGCGTTCTTCGTCTGGCGCACCTGATGCTTCACAGGCCGCGCGCCGCCTTGCTTCTTCCAATAGCCGGGAGTGCAGAGTGTGGGGCGGATGCGGCGATGCGCTTTGAGCGTCTCGAACACCTCCGCCTCTGGGTCGTCCAGATAGATGTAAAGCCGATGCGCCCCGGCCTGCAGGTGATAGGCGCAAAAGCGCAGGATATCCTCACTCGGCGCAAGGATGGTCGACACGATACCCCATTTGGCTTCGGCGGGCGGGTTCATCTTTCAGCGCACAAACCGTCAGCGCGACGGTAAAGGTAGGGGGATCGCCATATGGCGCAGGTCCGGCCCCTCGAACCCCTGCCGATAAACGCCAATCAGCGCGACGGCATATTTGGGCTGATAGGTTTGATCCTCGACGAAAATGCGCTCAACGCTGTAGCGCACCGGGCATCCGCGTGACGCGGGCAGCTTTTGGTCCTGATGCACGATATCGCCAGCCCAGCTCAGGCTAAACACCATGGCTGGATCCGGACAGGATGACGGGACTTCGCGCATCTGCAACACAAATGGCGCAGCAGTCGAACGCCCATCCAACGCCCCATAGCGCGCCCACCGAACGGAGCCTGAGTTCGGGCCAGTGTTGTCAAAGGGTGCTGCATAGGCTTGGCGTGCGGGCAGGTTGATTTGGTAGTCTTGAAGCCGTGTCTCTACCGTTTCCAGTGCTTGGCGATATGCGGCGCGGGGCGATGCGGTCTCATCTTCTAGGAGCACACGAACAGGTGCGCCCAGCCAAGCGTCTTTGGCCAAGTCGATGACATAGAGATTGGCATAGGCAAACCCGGACCCGTCCTGCCGCCCCCATTCCGCAAAGGCGAAACGGGTGCCGTCGTCGGAAAATCCGATTGCTTCTGGATATGCGGCGTCCCCCGCAAAGGCAGGCAACGCCGAAGTTAGTGAAATCAAAAGCGCGCTAAAGCTCGCCCGAATGTTCGATGCGATCATTGTCGATGAGCGCTTTCCATGTTGCGGGGCCGACGACACCGTCGCGTGTCAGGCC
This sequence comes from uncultured Rhodobacterales bacterium, assembly GCA_964590545.1. GTDB lineage: Bacteria > Pseudomonadota > Alphaproteobacteria > Rhodobacterales > Rhodobacteraceae > Aliishimia. Next base: position 6,981 of record CAZPXE010000034.1, read on the forward strand.
CTTTTCTTCTTGGAAGTCACGAACCGCACGTTCGGTGCGCGGCCCGAAAACCCCGTCATCCTTTAAAAAGAGCAAATCTTGCAGCTCTGCAACCGCTGGTCCGCGATCGCCACGGCGCAGTGTCACCTTTTTGTCCGGATCGGTTTGGTTGTCAGACACAACGGCCCCTGCGGATGCACCACTCAGCCCCAGATGCCCGAAACGGTCGAGCTTCAGGATGTTTTTGTAATCAAAAACCGGGCACGCTTTCGCCGCGACCTCTTTATGGCCGTGGAAGGTGACTTTGCCGCTATAGGCTTGGTTGATCTCAAGGCAGAGTTTTTTCAACGTGTCGAATTGCGCCTTGGTAAATTTCGACTTCTTCAGCCCATGGCAACAGATCGCGATCGTGCCGGTGTTGTTCCCGCCCTGAGCGGCAGGGGTCTTATTGATACTGCGCCCATTTTCCAATGTGCCGTCTTTGCGGATGAAGTAATGATAGCCCACATCCGACCAACCGCGCCCATGGGGCTTGGGGTCTGTATGCCAGCGTTTCATGGTCGCGACATTGTCGTGGCTTGCGTGGTCCGAGGCAGAGCAGTGCAAAAACACTCTGTCCACAAACCGGGAAGGTTTTGAAAAGGCCATGGAAACTCCTTGTCACTTAGCGTTGTCGTTTCAAATAAATGCGTTGGACCAATCGCTGCCCAAGCAGGTTTAGCGTAGTCGCAAGTAACAATTCGCGCAATGATAGAGCTCGGAGTTCATGATTTATTCACGCACGCACCGCACACGCAGCGGTCCGCGCGCAGTCGAGCGGGCTTCGGCAAGGGCAGCAATGGTTTGGGCTTGAAGCCTGTCAGGCCGCACTTATCCAACAAAAATGGCCGCCCGGGGAAGCGGGCGGCCATAAGAACGGTACTGAAAATACGTGTTACGACTTACGACGACGACGCAAGGCCGCCATGCCGCCCAGACCTGCCGCCAGCAGCAAAGCAGATGCGGGAACCGGCACAGGTGCTGTAGGCCCAACAGCGGAGCCAGCTGTCACAGCGCTCACGTTGCCAAAGTCGCCCACAAGCGCAATGATTTCTGACGCGACGACCAGCGACTGGAAGCCAAAGAACCCGGTAGAGCTCCGGCCTGCCTGCAGCGCGCCGTCAACAGAATCGTACCAGTTGATCACTGTGTCGCTCGTGACCGAGGAAAAGTCGCCATAGACTTCCTGGAACGTGTATTCGACAACACCTTGACCACCGAAATCTTCATAAACGATCTCGGTGTCCCAGTTTTGCGCGTCCAAACGGCGAGTTCCATAGCAGAAATTACCGACGTCCTGATCGTCAAAGTCACATGCAAAAGAGCTCGCGAAGCCATCATTGTTGGTCACCGTCGGAATGCTGCCGAGAGATGGGTTCGAGATGCCAAAGCCCAGCAGTTGACCATTGGTGTTATTGGCCACGCTGTAGCTACCATTTGAGCCATTCAACGTTTCAACGACGTCGATGCTGCCGGTTGCGGCGGAGCCACTAAAGGTCTGCACATTCGTAACGGTACCGGCGAAGGAAGCTGTGGCGGTCAGGGCCAGCGCTGCCAGAGAAGAAGTCAGATATTTCATAATACCATCCAAACAGTGATTTAATACCGCCTCAGAAGGGTCAGATTTCAAACACTTTTCAACAGTTTTATTAGCTTTTTTTATGCGGATTGTTTCGGCCCAGCAGAACAAAAAAACGGCCTGCGATGGATCGTTTCGCAGGCCGGGGCAATGCCACAATTTGGATAATCGTTAAGCGTGTATTGTCAGGCCATCATTTCCTTGGTCGCCGACAAACGAATATCGGGATAGTCGCGGTCCACCCGGTCGATATCCCATTGCAGCCGGGTCAGGTACACCACATCGCCATCATGATCATGGGCGATATGCTGTTTGTTGGAATCGATGAATTTATCAATCGCCGCCGTTTCCCCGTTCACCCAGCGCGCGGATGTGAATTGCGACGCTTCGAACCGCACCGGCAGCCCGTACTCAAGCTCAATCCGGCTGGCCAGCACTTCAAATTGCAGCGCGCCCACAACGCCCACCACGAAGCCAGAGCCGATGGAGGGTTTGAACACTTTCGCCGCGCCTTCTTCAGCGAATTGCATCAGTGCTTTTTCGAGGTGCTTTGCCTTCATTGGATCGCCCGCGCGCACGCCTTGCAGCAGTTCTGGCGCGAAGGAGGGGATGCCCGTCGCGCGGATCACCTCGCCCTCGGTCAGCGTGTCACCAATGCGCAGTTGCCCGTGGTTCGGGATGCCGATGATATCGCCCGCCCACGCCTCTTCGGCGAGTTCGCGATCGGAGGCGAGGAATAGAACGGGGTTTGAAATCGCCATCGGCTTTTTGCTGCGCACATGGGTCAGTTTCATGCCGCGTTTGAAATGGCCCGACGCCATGCGCAGGAAAGCGACACGGTCGCGGTGCTTTGGGTCCATATTGGCCTGCACCTTGAAGACAAAGCCGCAGACCTTGTTCTCCTCCGGCGATACTTGCCGGGGATCGGCGCTTTGCGGTTGCGGCTCTGGCCCGTAAGTCGCAATGCCGTCCATCAATTCCTTGACGCCGAAGCTGTTGATCGCAGAGCCGAACCAGATCGGGGTCATAGTCCCTTCCAGCACCGCTTTGTGGTCTAGCGCCGGGAGCAGTTCGCGCGCCATTTCCAACTCTTCTTTCAGTTGCTCAAGCTGCTCCGGTCCGACATGCTCGGCCAGTTTCGGGTCGTCCAAGCCATTGATTTCGATGCTCTCGGCGACCTTGTTCCGGTCCGCACGGTCCATAATCTCCAGCCGGTCGCGCAGGAGGTCATAGCAGCCGACAAAATCGCGCCCCACGCCGATGGGCCAGCTTGCCGGGGTCACGTCGATGGCAAGGTTTTCTTGAATTTCGTCAATGATTTCGAACGTATCGCGGCTTTCCCGGTCCATCTTGTTACAGAAGGTCAGGATCGGCAGATCGCGCAAGCGGCAGACTTCAAACAGCTTCTGCGTCTGGCTTTCGACGCCCTTCGCGCCGTCAATCACCATCACTGCCGCATCCACCGCCGTCAGCGTCCGGTATGTGTCTTCGGAGAAATCCGAGTGGCCGGGCGTGTCCACCAGATTAAAGCGGAACTCTTTGAAATCAAACGACATGGCGGAGGCGGAGACCGAGATGCCCCGGTCCTTCTCCATCTGCATGAAGTCCGAGCGGGTGCGCCGGGCTTCGCCTTTGGCGCGCACCTGTCCCGCCATCTGGATCGCCCCGCCAAAGAGCAGGAATTTTTCCGTCAGCGTCGTCTTGCCCGCATCCGGGTGCGAAATGATCGCAAAGGTGCGGCGGCGCGCGATTTCAGGCGGCAGATCGGGGCGATTTGTGGCAGTATCCAACATGGGCTGACCCATAGGCGAGCCGGGCTGTGAGGGCAAGGTCGCGCGGGTGTTAGCGGCGCGAAGCGCGGCCCAGCAGTTCCGCCGCGTCGGGTCGGTTCAGCAGCGTTTCTTGCACGTCCAGATCCGAAAGACCCGCATCATGCGCCGTTGCACGCACCGCGTCCGGCAGGGCCGGGGCCGTACGCGCATCAATCAGGAAGGACTCGGCGGCGATACCTTCGGCGTAGATAATGTAGTGATCATCAAACAGAAGCTGGAAGTAGTCGATATAGCCACCCTCCAGCACCCGCACCGTGTCGCCATTTACCAGATGCCGCGCTTTGACCATCAGCTCTGAGCGGCCTGCGCCCAAACGGTCTAACCGTTGATAAATGAACAATCGGTGATCCGGGGCGACAATCAGGTCCGATGTGTTGTTGAGCGTGCCCGCTGTGATGCAGATCGGCGCGAACTCTCCGCGCGCTCGTGCGGTGGACTCACCGACCCAGCGCAGTGTTTGCACGCCCGCATCGCGGGTCAAAAGCCGGTCGCCGGGGCGCAACTCTTCGATGGGTTTCTGCATCCCTGTTGCCATGGTGATACGCGTGCCGCGCGTGAACGCCACGCAGGCAACCGAGGCGAGGCGCGCGCGGGGCGCATCCGTGTCAATCGTTACCAGCGTGTAATCGAGCTTTGGCACCAAGGGCACGAGCGGTAGCAAATAGCTGTTCGCCACATGGCCGGTCTGGTCCAACTCGACCAGCACGATCGCATCCGTGGTCGCGCCATCCGGGCTCATGAAGGTCAGCACCGCATCGGCAATGATTTCCTCGCCCGGCGTGCCAATCTCGCTATCCGGCGCGATGGTGCTGCCACTGCTGGAGTGCAGCAATGCCAGCCGACGCGTCTGCGCCTGCGATCCCAGCACATAAACATCATCCAGCACCAATTCGGCGGCGAAGCTGATCGCATCGCCCAAATTGGCCCCATGGCTGACGCGCATCTGATCCGCCGCGAGGACGGGCAAGCTTTGCGCAGGGGCGGCGGGCGCGGTCATGAGAGAGAGAGACCCTTCGGAGGAGACATTGCGGAAACCGTGGTACCCTAGGAATATGTCATCAATCGGTCAACGATCCGGCGAAGGGCTGGCAATTGTTTCCAACTCAGATAAATCTGCCGGAAACGCAAAGACAGGGAGTCGGCATATGGATCTGGGTATCAAAGGCAAAAAGGCGCTGGTCTGCGCCTCGTCCAAAGGGTTGGGGCTGGGCTGCGCCGAGGCGCTGGCGGAGGCAGGCGTCAATCTGGTGATGAATGCGCGTGGGGTGGAGGCATTGGAGGCGTCAGCGGCTCGGCTGCGCGATACTTATGGCGTCGAGGTTGTGACGGTGGCCTGCGATGTGACCTCAGAAGAGGGTCAGGCGGCCGTGATGGAAGCGGCGCAAGGCGCTGATATTCTTGTTAATAACGCAGGTGGCCCGCCGCCGGGTATGTGGACGGATTGGGAGCGCGATGATTTCATCAAGGCGCTCGATGCCAACATGCTCACGCCCATCACCTTTATGAAGGCGATGCTGCCGGGGATGATCGAGCAGGGCTGGGGCCGGGTGATCAATATCACTTCGCAATCGGTGAAGGCTCCGATTCCGCAGCTTGGCCTGTCGAATTCAGCGCGGGCCGGGCTGACGGGCTATGTGGCGGGCACCGCGCGGCAAGTGGCGCTGCATGGGGTGACGATCAACAACCTGCTGCCGGGCATTCATGCAACCGACCGAGCCACGGCCCTTGATGGTCCCGTTGCCAAGGCCGAAGGGATCACGATGGACGAGGCGATGGCGCGGCGCGCCGCCACGATCCCGGCACGGCGCTATGGCACGGCGGCGGAGTTCGGCGCGGCCTGCGCGTTCCTGTGCTCGCAACAGGCCGGGTTCATCGTGGGGCAGAACTTGCTGCTGGATGGCGGCGCGGTGAACCTGTCGATGTAACCCGCGTGCTTGCAGGGGCGGAGCGGGGCTGATAGGCCCCGTTCGATGACAAGTGTTTTTGTCAGGAAAGCGCCTGAGATAGCCCCGAGTAAGCCCCGAGTAAGCCCCGAGTAAGCCAACGTGACCCTTCACGACACGCCCACGCCCCGGCTTGAAATACGCAACATAACGCGCAGCTTTGACGGGCGGCGCGTCGTGGATGGCGTGTCGCTGACTGTAATGCCGGGGCAGGTGACGTGCTTGCTTGGCCCCTCGGGTTGCGGCAAGTCGACGACCCTGCGGATGATCGCCGGAATCGAAATGCAAGATAGCGGCGAGATTTACGTCGATGGTGCGCTGGTTTGTGACACGGTTTTTCGCGTTCCACCCGAGCGGCGCAATATTGGCATTATATTTCAAGACTTTGCGCTGTTTCCCCATCTGAGTGTGGGCGAGAATGTCGCCTTCGGCCTGACCGGCAGCAAAGCCAGCAAACGCGCCCGCGCCGCTGAAATGCTGGACCGGGTGGCGCTGGGTCGCTTCATTGACGCCTATCCCGACAGCCTGTCCGGAGGGGAGCAGCAGCGGGTCGCGCTCGCGCGCGCACTGGCCCCGAAACCGCGCATCATGCTGATGGACGAGCCATTCTCTGGCCTCGACAACCGCCTGCGCGATGGTATCCGGGACGAGACGCTGGCGCTGCTCAAAGAAGAAGATACCGCCGTTTTGCTGGTGACGCATGAACCTGATGAGGCGATGCGCATGGCCGATGAGATTGCCCTGATGCGCGAGGGCAAAATCGTTCAGCAAGGCGCGCCCTATAATGTCTATACCCGCCCCATAGACCGGGCGGCGGTTGCGTTTTTCTCGGATACCAATGTGCTGCGCGCGCGGGTCGAAGGGGCGCTGGCGATGACGCCGTTTGGCCGCTTTCTCGCCCCGGGTTTGGCTGACGGAACAGATGTGGATATCGTCTTCCGCCCGCAACATGTGCGCATTGATTTCAACCGTGAGGTTGCCCCGTCTCCCACGCCCCGCGACGGCACCCCGGCGCGCGCCGAAGTGCTGCGTGCGCGGTTCATGGGCAACGAAAGCCTTGTGGAGTTTCGCTTGCAGGATGGCGGCGTGCCGCTCAAAGCCACAGTGCCCAACGTGTTTCTGCCCAAGCCCGGAACGGTGATGTATCTGCGCGTGCCGCGCGATCGGTGCTTTGTGTTTCCGGTTTAACTTCGGTCTGTAAATTTCTGAAAAATATCGTTTTTACCGCAGAAATTCTCTCAGAGAGGCCACCGTCTCTTCCGGGTTTGTGTCTGGGAAGAAATGGCCGCCCGTGATCCCGCCCGCCCGCATATCCGTAAGCCGCGGCGCCCAAGTGGCCGGGACATCGTAATACTCCGCCATCACCCCGTGCGCGCCGTAGAGTACGAGCGTCGGGCAAGTCACTTTCCGCCCTAAATCTTCCGCGTCCAAGGCGAAATCTAGCGCTAGCGCGGCGCGGTAGTCGTTGTTCATCCCTCGGACCGTCTCTGGGATTCGCCAACTTGTTCGGTAAGCGTCTAACGCCTCCGCATCGAACGCATCCAGCGATGCCGCCCCCCAACCGCCCAAGCAACTTTCATAGAACGCGTCCGGGTCCGCGCCGATCATCTTCTCTGGTAGCGGCTCTGGCTGGGCGAGGAAAAACCAGTGATAATAGGCGGTTGCAACCTGTTGAGACAGTGTTTCCAGCAGGTGATGGGTCGGTACGATGTCCATGATCGTCAGTGAGGCGACCGCCTCTGGATGATCTAACGCCATGCGATGCGCGGTGCGCCCGCCGCGATCATGGCCGACCACGTGGAACCTGTCGAACCCGAGCGAGCGCATCAAGGCGACCTGATCGGCCGCCATCTCGCGGAAGCTATAGGCGGCCACGCCCTCAGGTTTTGAGCTGTCCCCGTAGCCGCGCAGATCAGCAGCAATCACGGTGAAATCCTGTGCCAACTCAGGTGCAATCGCGTGCCACATCGCGTGGGTCTGTGGGAAGCCATGCAAGAGCAAGACGGGCGGGCCTTCGCCGCCCCGCCGATAGAAAATCCGCTGACCGTTCACGTCATCCTTGGCTGTATCAAAGCCTTCGAACATCTTCACACCTCTCTGTCGTGAATGGACTTTACGCGGCGCGTGCAGCGTGCGTAAGGGGGGACATGTCTGCCCCCGTCTCGCACCACCACCCGCTTCTCGCGATCAGCTGCATGTGCGCGGGCATGCTATGCATTTCGGTCAATGACATGGTCGTGAAATCTCTGTCGGGCGATTACCCGCTGCATCAATTGATCTTCCTGCGCTCCTTCGTGGCGATGTCGATCACGCTGGGCTTTTTGGCGATGGAGGGCGGGTTTTCACAACTGCGCGTGGATCAGCCCCGCCTGCATCTGTTGCGCGCCTTGCTGATCGTTGGCGCGAACTCCTGCTTTTATGCTGCGCTGGTTGCGATGCCGCTGGCAATGGCGACGGCGATTTACTTCGTGGCCCCGCTGATTGTGACGGTGCTGGCGATTCCGGTACTGGGCGAACAGGTTGGCCCGCGCCGGATCGCTGCGGTCACGGTTGGATTCGCCGGTGTGCTGATCATCCTTTGGCCCGAACTTGGCAACGCGGCTGGGGTTGGCTGGGTGGCTCTTCTGCCGCTGGGGGCGGCGGCTGGATATGCGGGAATGTCGGTTCTGACGCGCAAACTGGGTGCAACAGCGCCCGCGTCGGTGTTGTCATTCTGGGTGCAAATCGCCTTCATCCTATCAGGTCTGACGATGGCGCTGGTGGCCGGAGATGGTCGCTTCGCCGCCCGTCCCGACGTATCGCAAAGCGCCGCCTTCCTTCTGCGCGCCTGGGTCTGGCCCCCTGCGGCGGACCTGCCTTGGTTCGCGCTGCTCGGCCTGATCGCAGGGGT